>JAAEMD010000510.1 GCA_024225875.1 bacterium | reverse complement strand
TCAGGAGTGAAAGATATTCTGAAGTTGGCTGTTGCTTTTCAGGGCAAAAAACTGTGGGTGAAGCAGGCATAATCAGAATGCTCCCCTCAACAAGGGAAATCCACAAATGCAAGTTTATGTTAATTCAGAAACAGGTTATCTGCGGACTGTTTTATTAGGCTATATAGACAATTTCAAGATATGTGAACCTGTTAACAGTGTTCAGCGTTATTTTTTCAAGCATGATCCGCCACATCATGATTTAATGCTGGAACAGCATACAAGGCTTGTTGAAATCTTTGAAGAGTATGGTGTCCGGGTCTGCCGTTATGATCGGAAGCCCGATAATATGGGCAGACCTTTTGCTCGTGATGCTATTACCGTAATTAATGACAACCTGTTCATTTGCTTAATGAAAAACAGGCCAGGCCCTGATATTGAAGATCTGCTTGCAGGTATTGAGAATCCTGTGACACATATTGACAGAGGTATTGTAGAAGGCGGGGATATTATTCTGGATAAAGATACTCTGTATGTAGGAATGGGAGAGCGGACTGACATGAAAGGGCTTCAATGGTTTAAAGAAAAACTGGGCAGTGAGCTTGAGATACAGCCCCTTCAGTTGAAACCTGAGTTTTTACATTTGGATGTTGTTTTTAATTTGTTGGGAAAAAATATTGGCCTGATTTATCCCCCTGCCTTTGAAGAAGCATCCCTTAATATTTTGAAAAAACGTTACCGTTTATTTGAAATAACTGCTGAAGAACAGTTTTCCCTTGGCGCTAACTTCATTTCATTGACGCCTGAAAGAGTGATTTCGGAAAAAAGATTGAACAGGATTAATGATTTTTTGAGGCAAGAGAGGTTTGAGGTTATAACAGCAGATTACAGTGAAGTTTCAAAGCTGGGTGGATCATTTCGGTGTAGTACCTGTCCATTAATTCGAGACATGTTATAATTAATCCTGCCTTGGCAAGTTAAATATAACTAATTGATTTTATTTAAAAAACTAAAGAAGCTATGATATAGCCAAAACTAATAAATTCAACCAGTTACATTTAAACTGCCAGAGCAGAATTAAATTCCCATAAAATAACCTTGCAAATTTTTATTTTATGTGCTTTATTCTTTTTATATTAAATAGTAAGAAGGCTTTCATATTTTGAATCTTATGTAAAATCAAAAGAGTGTAAGGATGTATCATCATGAAGGTATGGGAAAAAATTACCAGTCTATTGTTTATATTTGTTTTTATAGCCAGTTTATCTGTGTTAGCTGCAGATAAAGGAAACTTCAGTACTGCCCCGCAAACAAATAATGGTAAAAAATGGCG
>JAAEMD010000509.1 GCA_024225875.1 bacterium | reverse complement strand
GCGTCAAAGAAATCATATTGAGGTCTTTTTTGGCACACTCAAAAATATTTTGCAGCTCGATAGGTTAGTGTCGTCTGTAGCTGGTGGTGCAAATATGCAAGTCAGACTGGGATTATCGGCAATGAACTTAACAAAGGCCGCTGCTTTAACTTAACTTGATAAATTGAATGTGTTTTTTGGATGCTATTCATCTCTTCTTTTCTCAGTTCTTTTGTTTTTTTGATGATTGGGCTGCGTCAGCAAGCCCTAACTAGTTTTTTAAATACTTTCTTTATTTGTTTGATGATAGCTTCTTCTCTTATTCTTGTATTGTCACAGTTACCTTTATATTTAGTACAAAATAGATATGTATATTTACCTTTTTTAGTATCAGAAGTAATTGTACAACCACAATAAGCACATTTTATAAGGGCTCTAAATGCATACGGTTTACCAGCATATTTGTAAGGTTGCTTGTTATAGCCCATTCTTACATCTTGGCATTTTTGAAATAAATACTCATCAATGATGGGGCCATATCTATGTGGTTGTACATTACCTCTAATATGCATATATCCGTAATAAAAAGGATTTTTAAGCATTTTATGTACTTGGCTTTTACTTAATGGCCCTTCTTTCTTAGTATTATTTGTAAGGCCATTATTTTTCAATTTGTTAGCAATATCACCAATGGAATAAGCTCCACTAGCATAATCTTTAAATGCTTCTTTAATAAAATATGCTCTGTTTTTATCGATGATTATATTGCTTTTACCTGTAACTGCATCTTTTACATTAAGATAACCGATAGGTGCTTTACTTACCCATTCGCCATTACTTATTTTAAAATCAAAACTTCTTAATACGTTCTCTCTTAACCCAGGTTTGTCATTTATAACCCAAAAAACTTAAAAAACCTATAAAAAGCACAGCGAAAACCAATAATTTAAGCACAGAAATAATT
>JAAEMD010000508.1 GCA_024225875.1 bacterium | reverse complement strand
GGATGAAGAATTATTGCTGTGTAATTAGTAACCTTTATTTTTTTATCACCTTTCCTGTAAAATGAATATATTAATATGGATGTTATGACAGCGATCAGAACCAGGATATATACAATAAAAAAAGTACATTCAAGAGCTGATAAATATTCAAGCTGCAATCCTGTTAAAAGCTTCTGGTGAAAATATCCATTTGTCGCCAGCACAGTCATAAAGATCAATATGCGAATTCCAAGGCAGTCTGGCGGGATAAAATACATTGCATACAGGATCAGTATCATTACAATAATAGGAAAAAATATTTTAACAGCAAAAACAGGATCATCTCTCTGTATGCGGATTTCAGTATTAAACCGGGAATAGTTTATTTTGTTCTGGAAATCATAAAGAAAAGGATCCCCGAGACTGGAGACATTGCTTATAATATCCTGGTAAGAGAATATGTCTTTGACTGCCCACCCGCTGCCGGCTCCGAGTTCTTCAATTTCGGTTTTTTTATTAACAGACGATGCATCTGCAACATAAATCAGTTCATCTCTTGTCAGGTCTGTATGTCGAAGTTTAATGCTGAGGACATGAGTGTCAAAAG
>JAAEMD010000507.1 GCA_024225875.1 bacterium | reverse complement strand
TGAAAGCCTTAAACTTTCCAGGTTTGACTGACGTTGACTTATCAGCCTTAAATTTTTTTGTTAGAGCCGGGCTTAGTGGAGAATCTTTAAATGTGCGAAATGTTTCTACTATTTTTGAGTAGCAGGCTTTAAGGCTTCTATGTTGTTCCAGTGTGCAGTGTCTTCCATACTGCTTCCATGTTCTTTCATACTCTTCAATAGCGTCCTGATATATTTTGTGTCTTTCAGGACGTTTATAAGATTGTTTCCAGTTATTCATAGTAGTTTTGTGGGCTCTTTTTACCAGGTTACAGTATGTTTTGTTGTAAGGATATATTAAGATAATAATTGCTAAGAAGGCTATTGCTGCTGTCTTTTTTCCTGCTTTGGGAAAGGAATTGTTAGTTGTATGAGAAAAGATACAGCTGTCTATATTTTTTTTAAGGCTTTTATACAAAGTAATAGGGAAACCACCTTAAGAATATTTTTATTTGATTTAATTGTTAAAATCGTTTTTTGTAAAATAGCATAATTTACTAAGATAGTCAAGTAAATAAATTTGTTTGAGACAGGTTTTGTGGGAAATAATAGCAGATATTAATGAAAGGCGAAAGTTTACCTTATCTGTAATTTAGAATCGGAAGTGAACAAAGATTCGGCCAAAGTTTTTTGAGTCTTTATCTATACGGTGGTATTTTTTTTTGATTTCAGCTCTATTAAGAAACCGGAGAACAGTTTTCTTTAGCTGTCCGCTGCCTTTCCCGGGGATGATTTCTATTAATGAAATTTTTTTATTTACTGCATCATCAATGATTTTTTCTAAGGACGACTCTATTTTGTGTCCTTTATTATATATATCATGTAAGTCCAGTTTTAGTTTTGCCAAATCAGGCTCCTGCAGAATAGAGTTGCCAGGTATTATTATTAATAAACCTGTTTGTTGTAGTATAATTTTAATGATAAGACGATAAATATTTTTTAGAGACTCTGATATCTGGTTAAAGTTTATTTTATAATAATAGCGAATAATTTTTAAATTTGATATATATTGAATGTTATTAAATAATCAGTGATTTTTGCTTTTATAGCTGTTCCAAAGTAAAATGTCCGACATTGAAGTTTTCAAATGACTTCGTTTATGTGCGCCAGTACACAGCACTCAGGCATTTAAACGGACAGTTCAATTTGTACCAGCTATAAACTATATGTCAGGATTAAAATTTGGAAAATAACAGGGAGTTGTTAATGATGGATATGGATGGGTGCCCTTGTTGTTCAGGTAAAAACTATCAGGAATGCTGTGGTCCTTTTATAGAAGGCAGCATGGCTCCTGTTACACCTGAAGAGCTCATGAGGTCTCGTTATACGGCATATGCTACAGATAATGTGAGCTATATATCAAAAACAGTAAAAGGGTTTGCAGCTGAAAGTTATGATGAACAGAAGACAGCTGAATGGGCCAGGAATGCTGAATGGCTTGGCCTGGAAATTATTAAAGCTGACCCTGTTTCTGATCAGGATGAGTCAGGTTTTGTAGAATTTATTGCAAAATACAGGCTGGAAGGGCAGGACCATGATCATCATGAAATCAGCGAATTTCATAAGATAGATGGTATGTGGTACTTTGTGAAGTGGTCTTCTCCTGAGCAGGTCTCTTATGTAAGGCCGTTTCCTAAGACAGGAAGGAATGAGCCTTGTATTTGCGGTAGTGGCAAAAAGTATAAAAAGTGCTGTGGCCTTCCTGAGCTGTAATATGAGCGTCAGCGGCAGAATAAACAAACTGCTGTCTCTGTAATCTTAGATACTGGCAATAGTATCCTTGATAATATTAATTTCATGTATATCTACAGCCCCCCCCTTGATTACACCGTCTGACTGTAATGCCCTGGCACAATATGCAATATCTTTTTCCGATTCACCACTGCCGGTTACAACAATGACTGCGATCCGGGGATAATGATCCTTCATAAAACAAATGAAATCGAAAGTGTCTTCCAAAAATGAATGATAATCAATAATAATCAAGGATGGATTCGGCTCTATTTTTAATTTATCCTTTGATGTTTTGATGTCGTATATTTCATCTATTTCGAACCTGTCTTCAAGTGCTGTGGTTAAATCCGGTGCATCTTTACTGCTGTCAGCAAGGTATATTATTGTTTGTATGTTTTTTTTGTTCATGCCAGTGCTCCTTAAATAAATAATTGTATCTTTTAAATAATTTTTTAAGAATACCGGTTCTGGTCGATCCGGATATAAGACCCGCTGGAATCAGCTGGCAGCCTTTATTTAAGTATACATGTCTGCAAGGCAACATTTCTACACTTATTAAAACTACAGGCTTAGTATCCCTGATCTTTGCTTTCATATGTTATCCCTTATTTAATCTAAATTTACAGCAGATATGCTAATCAAAAAATAATTTATAGCTGTTCCAAAGTAAAATGTCTGACACTAAAGTTTTCAAATGACTTCGTTAATGTACGTCAGTACACTGCACTCAGACATTTAAACCCGATTTTGTTTTAAGAATTACGAAGTAATTGTGAGTAAATCAGTTTTTAATACTATGGCTACAAAGGCAATTTAACGTCTAATAAATCAAGGATTTCAGCTTGATCATTTTCTGGAGTTGAAATGTGATCGAACTCAACTTTATTTAAAATAGCTTTTTCTTTGTGAATCATAGATAATCTTTGAATCACATTCTGAAAAGTCCATTCTCTATTTTCATTGGTTCCGTCAGCTTGAAAAAGAGGTGCCAGCATCCTTTTTAAATGCCATTGTAAATAGTACGCAAGCATACAAATAAAAACGTGAGCACGAATTCGATTGTCAGTTTTATGGAATATTGGACGAAGCTCCAATTGCACTGTTTTAATATTTCTAAATGCCATCTCTACATTCGCTAAACTTTTGTATGCTTTAACGACCTCATCTTTGTCTAACTTATCGGCTGCAACATTTGTCCATATGATATAACAGCCATCTATCTTTTTCTCCATTTCAACCTTATCAGTATCAAGTGACCAGGTTAATTGTCCTTCTTTTACCGACCAGTTAATAAACTTTCCTGCCTTGTATTTTTGTAAAATACGTCCCACTCGCGAGCCTGTTTTTTCATCGCTTACTGCTCTTTTTGACGATTCAATCTTCGTCAGTTCCTGGGTTGTATTTTGAATCAGCTTTAATCTTGTTTGCGTTTCTCTTCTTGCCGTATCTAAATTTTTACACAAAAAATATCGTCGAAATGGCGTTTCTGTATCGAGGACTTCTACCACATCTTTTTCATCAAATAGTCCCATCTGTATCACGCCTCGTTTATTTAACGCCATAATTTGTGGATGAGTTAGTGCGGATATCAGTTGCAAGCCTTCTACATCTTTTAGCTTCTTTACATTTGCTTGCGTGACCATCCCTCGGTCTCCTGCAAATATTAATTCTTTTATCCCATATTTTTTTTGAGCCTCATTTATTTTATCTGTCACCGTTTGCCCATCTGGTGTATTGCCAGAAAAAACTTCCGTGCCTGCCGGGCACCCTTCTTCATTACAAATAAGCCCGATAACGATTTGGGCTCTCCCTCTTTTTTGGTCTCGATTGTACCCGAATCGTACAATCTCACTTTCTGAATACGCTCCCTCAAAATAACTGCTCGTTATATCGTAAAGTATCATTGGTCCATTTTTTATGTGCTTTTTACTTAATCGCTTTTGTATCTGATCTTGTCGTTTTAATAATTCATCCATTGATTTGTAACAATGGTCTTTTACATTGACTTTGCCTTCTATCCCACACAATTCCCACAATACGGTGTTCTTCCACTGGTTGGACAAACTCAATTTACTGCCTTGATAAATTACTCGACCCACGATCATCGCCATACAATCTTTCACCCATTGCTCGCCTGGTCTTGAATAAATTGACTTATTTAATCCTATGTTTTCAGCTACCCTTAGGAAGGCATAACTTGCACCATATTCTTTGGCTCCCTTGGTTTTTAGCCCTTCTGGTGAATCTTTTGGAATGGTCAGTCCTCGTATAGCGAGTTGTACCAATTTTAATTCATTGAAATCAAGACCTGTTATCCTGCCGTGGTTTGTATGTTTTATTTTTCCAGCCTCTCTGTAGCTTGATCGGATTAGCCCATAGCAACTTGATCGGTGTTTTTGGATTTCTAAATGAACTTTTGGCCCTTTTTTTGCTGATCTGTAAATGATGGCTACTATCATATCCTTAGATAAGCACTAACTAAACTTAATTGATTATTAACATGTATGGCTACATTGAGAAATAACTTAGGCTCGATTTGTGACTGCACTATAAAACAAAATCGGT
>JAAEMD010000506.1 GCA_024225875.1 bacterium | reverse complement strand
TGTCTTTTGCACTCCTTTGCGCATTGCAGAAGATTGCTTTGCTTGTCTTTTGCACTCCTTTCTATGTTTGAAATTATGTACAAATAATCTGCGTTTATCTGCGTTTATCTGCGCTCTGGGGAAAGGCATCTGTTCTCTTATTTTTTCACTGGACTTATTAAATTAAATATGCTTAAGATAAACAGACAGATAAGATACAGATACACCTCCTATTGATAAGGATAAGGGATTTACATAGGAGAGTGTACTGGCTTATGGGGCATCGCAAATGACTTGATACTATTTTGGAGTATAACATTCTCTGTTTTCAGATGGTTATCCCATTTGCGAAAACTACCCTGCCATTTAAATTTCAGTCTCACTGGCACTGTATTGGAATTAAAACCATTTGGCAGGGTAGTTTTCGCAAATGGGATTAATACCTGATTTCAGTATCAATTCATTTGCGACGAGCCATAGGTGGATAGCCAAAAGATGCCTTGTTTTTTAATTTTTTAGTGCCAGGAGGTAACTTCATGAAAAAAAAGAAAAATCTTATAAAAGTCTCTTTATTCATTTTATTATCACTTAGTATAGTCTTTGCTAATAACTCATTTCTCCCTGCATGCCAGGAAAAACCACTTAATGATACTCCTAAGCTGACTGTTCATGAACGTGCATTTTCAATTATACTCCTTCATGAAGGTACAGATTATGATTGCACAGAGTGGAATTATGGCACAGGAGACGATAAGTCCGCACTTACATGGGGACCATATGGCGCAACTGTCGGATGGAAAAATGAGGTAAGGGGCATATTAAAAATAATTCATAATAACAACTCAGAATTGTTAATGAAAACATTCGACAAAGAGTTTCC
>JAAEMD010000505.1 GCA_024225875.1 bacterium | reverse complement strand
GATAAATTGAATGTGTTTTTTGGATGCTATTCATCTCTTCTTTTCTCAGTTCTTTTGTTTTTTTGATGATTGGGCTGCGTCAGCAAGCCCTATATAATATTTTAAGTGTAGTTCTTCTAAGGGTTTTATATTATGATTGTCTGCTTTACGCAAGGCATTTATGTAATTTTTTCTAAACGTTGTAGTAAGTATAAGATCATTTTCATTAAATAAAACTTTACCTTTATTAAGAGATGATAAGTATATATTCATATATTGACGGGCCCATCTTCCATTTCCATTAAGAAAAGGATGTATTTTAACAAGTCGATGATGGATTATTGTGGCTGTTAATACTATATCCTGCGCCTGGTCTTCCCAGTACTTAATATCTCCGATAAGTTTTTTAAGTTCTGTATATATATTTTGTGCTTTGACGCCGATATTTAGCTCATGGTTGCGAATATGTCCAGCCCAGTCCCATACCTCACCGAACATATCTTTATGCAGTGTCAACATATAACTTACAGACAGGGGTTGTCCTTTTTTTATTGAAGAATACTTTATTTGTGCGTGAATCATATTCTTAAATTCAGCACTGTATAGTTCTTTTAGTGTTTGAATAAACTCAAGCTTTAATCCCGAAATATCATCTATTGGGGTAGCTCCATCTGGCAGGCTAGAAATTTTTATGGAGTTATTTATTTCCATATTATAGAGTTATTGCCACTTATTAATTTCTCAACTAATTCTGTTGTCGCATTATTTATATCGTTTTTATCTGGTGCCTGCTGTTCGATCAAAGAGTTTACTTTTGTTTCAGCTATTATTTCCGATGCTTTTTTTAGAGCCTTTTCTCTTATTGTTTTTGTTATTGGATTTCCAGGAACTATCATAACAACCAGCTCGGATTCCAGGGCCGCTGCTATTTTTTCTAAGTGCGATAGATTTAAAGTGGCCGCATTTTTTTCTATTCGTGCGATGGCGCTCTGTTGAGTTCCTATTCTATGCGCAAGTATTTTCTGAGACATTCCGAGTGCTTTTCTCAAGAATTTTATCTGGTTGCAAACTGACATTCTATTTTTTATCCATACTGGAAGACTGGTATAGCTTTTTAGTTTATTTTCTATTTCTTTTATATATTTATACATAGACTTAAATATAACAAATATGTTATGTGTTGTCAAATAAATAATCATATATTAGTAATATTTTTATTAATAAATATCATATTAATGATATATTTTATTATCAGATATAAATAAGCCTGCTATCTATTCACGACATGCCTGATATATATATCAGGCGAGCTTTTATAATACATATTCAAATACCTGGAATTACCAGCTGGTTGATCGATTCACCGGATTTTTTATAAACTGGGCCAGTATTATTGTTTAGCCACAAAATATTTTCTCTCCATTTGTGGCTTTTTTTTGTTTTTGAAAACACAAGTGATACGGACTATAGAGCAGTTTGGGGTTTGAATAAATGTAAGGTTGAGCTTCTGGGAAAAAAACATAAATGATACTGATGGATCAAATTTAAGATTTAATTTCAGGTATAGCTGTTCCAAAGTAAAATGTCCGACACTGAAGTTTTCAAATGGCTTCGTTTATGTACGCCTGTACACTGTACTCAGCCATTTAAAAGGACACTTCAATTTGTACCAGCTATAGCGTCAAGAAAAGAGTGTAGTTTGTCCATCGTAAACATCCAGTTAATCAGCTAAAGCATCAATAAGTTTTGATCAAAACAAGGGCTGGTCTATCTGGTTTTATATAACATGTAGATGTATTTGTCCTTGATATTCATTTGCCCGATGAGGATGGAGATATCCTTATGCCGAAACTAAAAAATCTTCACAAAGATGCGGCAGTTATAATAATTGCTGGTTTTCGGGAAGCGGATCGGGCGTTAAATCTTTTTTATCAGACCAATAATTTTTCTGAGTTTTATAAAAAGCAAGTTGAAGCAAAAGTACCGGTAACTATTGCTGATGTCTATCGTTTCATTTCCGGAATCGTATCACGTTTTTTTATGCAGAACTTTTAGCAGAAAGTACTGAACTGCCAGGTGATATCAATCCCAAAGATATGCTTTACTGGCTTGCTTATTGTTTTGGACCCGGACTGAATTCACTCTAGCTTGCTTAAAAACCATAAACATTGTTGTGCAAATTATAATAACAAAGGCTGATCTCTATTAGTCAACTATGCATCAGACAAAGCAGGCTGTTTAGATTTGTACCAGCTGTATAATATTAATCCTGTAAAAAATCAGGGATTGAAAAACCGTCTTATAGCCAGCTATAATGAAGCCGTTGCAAAATACCGGGAAAATTTCCAGCATTACAATACAGTCATTTTTTATAAAAAAATTTGTTACTTAAATAATTCAAAACTGTAGATTTTTCTCATAGAAAAACATTTTTAAACCGGTTTTTGATAAGTTCAGATATAATTTTGCAGAAGCTGCATAATCAGGTTTCTGCTGGATTATAATCATAGTTATGAGGTTAAGAATGAAATATGCAATACCAAGAGGTACCAGAGATATTTTGCCGGATGAAATAGAGTACTGGCACCATATTGAAACAGCATCAAGAAGCTTGTTCGATCTTTATAACTACTGTGAAATACGTACGCCTATTTTTGAAGAATCATCACTTTTTGAAAGAAGTATAGGCGGTACCACAGACATAGTTGAGAAAGAAATGTATACCTTCAATGATAAAGGTAATAGAAGGTTAACATTACGACCTGAAGGCACAGCTCCCATTGTAAGAGCTTATATCCATCATGGATTACATAAAAAAAGTAATAATACTAAATGGTACTACTGTGGACCTATGTTCCGTTATGAAAGGCCACAGGCTGGTCGCTACAGACAGTTTCATCAAATAGGAGTTGAGCATTTTGGTAATGCCCATCCTTTTTCTGATGCAGAAGTTATTTCCATGGGAGTTCATCTTTTTGATGATCTTGGTCTGGCAAATTTGATGGTAGTAATAAATTCAGTGGGATGTAAACTGTGTAGACCGGTTATTGAAGAGCGTTTGCAGCAGTTTGCAGGATCAAGTGTTAACTGCCTTTGTGTGGATTGCCAGAGGAGGTTAAAAACAAACCCTTTAAGGATTCTGGACTGTAAAAAGCCAAAATGCAATACATATTTTACAGGTATGCCGGATATTCAGGCGTCATTATGTAATGAATGTAAGGATCATTTTAACTCTGTTCTGGAGTACCTTGATGCGCTCCGTATTCCCTTTAAAGTTGACAGTCACCTTGTAAGAGGGCTGGATTACTATAATAGAACAACATTTGAGATAGTATCAGATGAGCTTGGGGCTCAAAATGCAATTTGTGGCGGGGGTCGTTATGATTATCTTGTAGAGCAGATGGGCGGTTCTCCGACACCTGCTGTTGGTTTTGCTTTTGGTGTGGAAAGAGCAGTTCTTGTTCTTCAGGAACTGTCTGATATTCTGAAAAAAGAAGTTTCCTTAATATATGTTGCTCCCATAGGTTTTGCTCAACAGACAACCTGTTTTTACCTGGTAGATGAACTCAGAAGATCAGGAATTAAATGTTCAATAGACTACTCCAGGGGTGATATTAAGTCGCAGCTTAGAAGAGCTAACAAGCTTGGAGCATCTTATACTATCATTTATGCTGAAGCAGAAGCAGAGAAAGGTACAATGATTATTAAAAATATGAAAACAGGTCAACAAATTGAAGTTCCTGTAGATACAATTATTCAGTTTTTTACAAATATGTCTAAAGAAAAGAGTAAAAATGAAAACAGTATATAGAACACATTATTCCAGTGAAACAGCGGACGTTACTGCCGGTCAGAAGGTTACAGTATGCGGATGGGTACATAAAGTTAGAGATCTGGGAGCAATTATCTTTATTAATCTAAGAGATAGAAATGGTATTGTACAGGTTGTTTTTGATTCTGCCAGGGATGCTGAGTTACATAGTATAGTCAGCAGGGTAAGGGCTGAATGGGTTTTAAGTATAACTGGCATTGTTAAAGAGAGAGAAAAAGCTAATCCTGATATGGTTACAGGGAAAATAGAAATTATTGCTGAGCAGTTAAATATCCTTAATGAAGCAGCTCCCCCTGTTTTTAGTATTTCGGACGAGCAGGACACAGATGAAATTACCAGACTTCATTATCGTTATCAGGACCTTAGAAGGCCTGAGAGTGTCAGACGATTTATTCTCAGACATAACGTGACATTTACGATTAGAAAATATATGGATTCTCTGGGTTTTCTTGATATTGAAACGCCTGTTTTAACTAAAAGTACTCCTGAGGGTGCCAGAGACTACCTGGTTCCATCCAGAGTGCAGAAAGGTAAGTTTTATGCTTTGCCTCAATCACCACAGCTGTTCAAACAGTTATTGATGATGTCAGGTTTTGAAAAGTACTTTCAGATTGTTAAGTGTTTTCGTGATGAAGATTTGAGGGCAGACAGGCAGCCGGAATTTACCCAGGTAGATATTGAAGCTTCCTTTGTACAACAGCAGGATATCAGAACTATTATAGAAGGATTGCTGCGTAAGGTGTTTGAGAATATAGATGTTAAGCTGCCTGATAATATAACTGTTTTATCTTATGAAGAAGCTATGGATAAGTATGGTTCTGATAAGCCGGACCTGCGTTTTGGACTTGATTTTAAGGATGTTACGGATATTTGTAAGGATGTAGACTTTAAAGTTTTTAAACAGATTGCCAGTGAACAGGGGAAAATAAAGGGTATCTGCGTGTCTAATGGCGCTTCAAAGATTACAAGGAAAGTGATTGATGACTTAACAGAATGTGTCAGTTCGTTTGGTATTAAAGGTATTGCGTGGGTGCACTTGAAAGAAAATTTGGAGTGGCAATCACCTGTAGCTAAGTTTATAAGTGTAGAAAAACAAAAAGATTTTAATGAAATTCTACAGGGTAAATCAGGGGATACTTTCTTATTTATTGCAAATAGTGACCCTGTGCTTGTTAACGAAGCTCTGGGAAAGGTAAGGTTAGAAATAGCCGATCTAATGGGGTTGAAGTCTGATAAATACAGTTTGTTATGGGTAACAGATTTTCCTTTATTTGAAAAAAATAAAGAGACACAGGCGCCTGTTTCCATGCATCATCCTTTTACAGCTCCTCATCCTGATGATATTCCTTTACTGGATACTGATCCCTTTAAAGTCCGGGCTCAAGCATATGACATTGTTTTGAATGGTTCAGAGATCGGGGGTGGCAGTATCAGGATTCATAACTGGGAACTGCAAAAAAAGATTTTTGAGCTGTTAAAACTTTCTCCTGAACAAATCGATGATAAGTTTGGTTTTTTTGTCAAAGCTCTTAAATATGGAACCCCTCCACATGGTGGTATAGCTCTGGGTCTTGACCGCCTGGTAATGATCTTGTGTGGTGCTGATTCCATACGAGATGTTATTGCTTTTCCTAAAACAGCTAATGGGATATGTCCTTTAACAGCAGCTCCTTCTACTGTAACAGATGACCAGCTGAAAGAACTTGGTCTCAAGCTTCGTAACTAGAGAATCGCTTTTTATTTATAAATACCCCCTCTTTTTGTTCCGGGCTGCAGGATTCAGGTTTGCAGATATTTTTACCGGATACCAGTAGCTGATATTTGCATATCATATTTATTTGTTTTAGAATGAAAAAAAGAGGTGATTTGAACTAAACTCAGAAATAGGGGGGCTGATATATGAGAATATCTGCGTTTAATAATAGAATAATTATCAATAGACAAATAATAAATAATCGTGATACCAATGACAAAAAATCCAAAACAGTCTCCACCAGTGAAACCAAAAAAAAATATTTAATTTGCGGCTATTTAAGGGAAAATTTTACAAGAGGATATCACAACCGTCCTTGTAATTATGAATCATCCCTGGAAACTATCATTTTGAATTATTATCCTGTTTTGAATCGGCCATCTATTAATGAATTCTCTAAAACAATCCTTAACATAAAACCATCTCATCCATTATTAGTAAGAAGAAGCTGTGTAAATCATTACAGTCCCGGATACAAAGAGAAAAAAATAATCCACACCAGTAAAACAAAAGCAGAACATTTAGTTTACGGCTATTTAAGGACAAAGATAAAAGTAGAAAATCGCGGTAATACTTATGATTATAGATCAATTATGGCACCTTTTATTTTGGATTACTATTTTTGTGGCAGGTTCCCTTCACTTAGTAAGTTCTGTGAAAATATCGCTAACAAGAATCAAATAAATATTATACTCACTCATCAACAAGAAAAGATATTTTTTTGCCTGAAAAGATCTCCTGTATCCGAAAACTTACCTTTATACTATTATTCACTTACCCTGTATCCTGCCAGTATGGCTCAATGGGCTCGTAGCTATATTGATAATATAGAAGTTCGCTTTACCAACAAACAACATATTAAAATGACAGATATGCCTTTGTCTCCTGACTCTGTAAAAGAACATGAAAATGCCTTCAAAAAGTTCTTGTTTCAATGTGACCGCCATACTTTTCTTCCTGAAAGTAAAATATGTTGTACCATTGTCTATGACGCTTTTAAACTCATATACAGTCAGAATTTCATGAGTGATTCTGAAAATACAGATCATAATGGTGCAGATAAAATATATACTGAATTTACATGGGGTGATTTAAACTGTGACATTTCAAATAAAAACCCTTTTCGTAAAATCCTTGAATTTCTTATGTATTGCAAACAGTGACCCGGTGCTTGTTAACGATGTTTTGGGTAAGCTAAGATAGTATCCCTTATAGAAGGGATACTGATAAAATAATTACTTAATGTAACGTGCCGTTAAAATAAATCCATATCTGGTAACCATTCCTGCTACTCTCTTTCCAGATGATTTATCATTTTAAATTTGTCGAGAAGTTATTTGAATTATTATTAAGAGTATTCGACAAGCATGTCAGTAAGCGATCCCCCAACCGCATTCTTGAAAAAAACAATTAACTTTCTTTAAAATTCCAGGGCAGTAATCTATTGTAAT
>JAAEMD010000504.1 GCA_024225875.1 bacterium | reverse complement strand
TTAATTTTCTTGATAAAATCAAGCAGTCCAGGATAGATTGATGGTTCCCCTCCTGTAAAAACAACCCCTTCAATAAAGTTTTTTCTTTCATTCAGAACACCTGCTATTTCTTCCTCTGTAATATCTGGTATTAATTCTGGTTTAATAACAAGTGGTTTGTTATAACAGTAACTGCATTTAAAATTACAGCCACCAAAAAATATTATCGAAGATATAATCCCCGGGAAGTCTATTAATGAAGTTTTTTCCAGATATTTAATTCCCATATTATTATCTTATAAATAAATCCATTAAATCAGCAAATCTCTGGCATTACTTCTACCACTTTTAAACTTATATAGCAACAACATCATTTACCAGCTGATTCATTATACTATTTGTTTTAGTTACAACAGGGCAGGAATGATGCTCTCCTTTAATGTATCCATGTAAAGGACAGACACTAAAGGTCGGAGTTATTGTAAAATATGGCAGATGAAAGTTCTCTGCTATCTTTTTAACCAGCTTTTTGCATATTTCAATATTATCAATTTTCTCTCCTACAAAACCGTGCAGAACTGTGCCTCCAGTATACATTGTCTGCAAATCATCCTGATGCTGTAAAGCTTCAAAAATATCACCAGTATAGCCAACAGGTAAATGTGTAGAATTGGTATAATAAGGCTCATCTTTTCCAGAAGTAATAATATCCGGGTATTCCTGCTTATCAAGCCTGGCAAAACGATATGTAGTACCTTCGCCCGGTGTTGCCTCAAGATTATATAAGAAACCGTCCTCATCTTGAAAAATCACCAGTTTATCACGTATATAATTAAGTGTTTCTGTAGCTAAAGTTTTCCCTTCTTCAGTAGATATATCTTTACCTGTCATATTAATAGCGGCTTCATTCATACCAAGGACTCCAATAGTATTAAAATGATTGGCCCAGTAAAATCCTCTGGCCTGCTTCACTTTTTCCAGATAATGCTTTGAATAAGGATATAGTTTCTGATTTGTAAAATTCTCAAGTATTTTCCTTTTAGTAACCAGACTACTTCTTGCCAGACCAAGTAAACGGTCCAGTTTCTGGAAATACTTCTGTTTATCACCTTTTGATTCATATCCAAGTCTGGGTAAATTAATAGTTACAACACCAATACTTCCTGTCATAGGGTTGGATGCAAAAAGTCCCCCCCCTCTTTTTCTCAACTCTCTATTATCAAGTCTTAACCGGCAGCACATAGAACGGGCATCTTCAGGGTTCATATCGGAATTTATAAAATTTGAAAAATAAGGAACTCCATATTTAGATGTCATTTCCCACAGAGGCTTTAAATCTTTGTTATCCCAGTCAAAATCTTTTGATAAGTTATATGTCGGAATAGGAAATGTGAAAATTCTACCTTTATAGTCACCAGCCATCATAACTTCACAAAAGGCCCTGTTCAACATATCCATTTCGCTCTGAAATTCTTTATATGTCTCTTTCTGCAGTTCTCCGCCTCGAATAACAGGCATATCTGCTAAAGTTGCAGGTGCCTGCAGATCCATAGTAATATTCGTAAAAGGAGTTTGAAAACCTACCCGGGTCGGTATGTTTAAATTAAATACAAATTCCTGCATTGCCTGCTTTACATCTTTATAAGAAAGATTATCGTATCTGATAAACGGTGCCAGCAGAGTATCAAAACTGGAAAAGGCCTGTGCCCCGGCTGCTTCTCCCTGTAATGTATAGAAAAAGTTTACTACCTGACCTAAAGCTGACTGAAAATGTTTTGGCGGCCCGCTTTCTACCTTACCGGATACTCCACCAAGCCCCTGCTCTATAAGATCAGCAAGATCCCAGCCACAGCAATAAACGCTTAAAAGACCCAGGTCATGAACATGTAGTTCTCCTTTTTCATGAGCCTGTTTAACTTGATTATCATAAATTTTATGCAGCCAGTACGCAGCAGAAACCTGAGATGAGATATAGTTGTTAAGACCCTGAAGGGAATAGCCCATATTACTATTTTCTTTTACCTTCCAGTCAGATTCACAAAGATAATTATCAACCATATTTACAGCCTGGCTTAATAACTCTTTTGTATCTCTGATCTGGGCGTGCTGCTCTCTATAAAGAATGTAGGCTTTTGCTGTCGCTTCATAGCCTTCCTGAATCAAAATATGCTCAACAAGGTCTTGAATGTTTTCTACAGTGGGAATTATATTTTTATACGTGATATTTGCTATTTCTGCAACCTTATCAGCCAGTTGATCTGCCGCATTTCCATCAACATTAGTAACAACAAGTGACTTACTTATAGCCACCGATATTTTTTTAACATTAAAAGGAACTACACTACCATCTCTTTTTTTAATATATTTCAACATGTTATCTCCCATCATAACGTTTTTTTTGATATTTTTTACAAGGAAGTTTCATCCCCCGTTGAGAAAACTCCATCCCCTGACCTTATGCTAATTAATAATATTACATGCGCCTTAAAAAGACATATGCAAAAACTCTAATTTATACGTTATTAAGCTACCTGAAAAACATACGCTGTGCAAAATATTTTTATACTAAGTCAACCATTATACCGCCTGTTTTGCTGGCAAAAAAATTATAGAGTTTTGCAATTAAAATACCCAGTATATAGGCAAAGCCAGAATAAACAAAAGGCAGTAACATAAAAGCCAGCGAACCAAAAATAAAATCACCATCCATCAGCATTTTTCTTGCAAAATCAAAAATAAAAGGAATAAGGAGAATTAAAGAAATACAAAAAACTATCGCTGCTGATATTTTAGCCAGACTGACTGGTTCAATATACTTTATTGTTTTCATTAAGCACATTATAACTCTTTAATGTTTCAGAAGGAAAGATATATATAGCTGGTACAAATTGAACTGTCCGTTTAAATGCCTGAGTGCAGTGTACTTGCGTACATTAACGAAGTCATTTGAAAACTTTAAGTGTCGGACATTTTACTTTGGATCAGCTATAATAAGACACTGTTGCTAAACGATGTATAAACTTACAGCATCCATAGCTGCTATTCTAATAACTGGAGATTGAGATTAAACAAGTTATATTTTTGATCCATATAAAAAACAATGTATCCTGACCCTGAAATAAAAATCGACAACAGCTGGACTCTCTTTCTAGACAGGGATGGAGTAATAAACAGAAAACTTGATAATGACTATGTCAAGAAAACATCTGAGTTTGAATTTCTTCCTGGTTCCATTGAGGCCATAAAAATTTTCTCTACAGTTTTCAGAAAAATTATTGTTGTCACAAACCAGCGCGGCATTGGCAGAAAAATAATGACCCATAAAGACCTGGAAGATATACATAACTTTATGCTAAAAAAAATAAGAGCTGCAGGGGGACACATTGATAAGATATTTTATTGTCCTCATAATATCTCAGAAAAATGCTTATGCAGAAAGCCTGAACCTGGAATGGGAGAAAAGGCAAAAAAAGAATTCAAAGAAATAGATTTCAGTAAATCTATTATAGCTGGAGACTCCATTTCCGATTTGAAATTCGGCAAAAACCTGGGAATGAAAACAGTATATATTAATAACAGCACTGAAAATATTCCTGAGATCGCAGACTTCAAATTAAAAAATTTATATTCACTTGCCGTTTCAATCAAAACAATATTTTTTTAAATCTATCTATTCGTTTTTTCACGGGCCATTTTTTTGATTTTATGCTGAATTTTCAAATGCTCTTCATAAGTCTCAGTAAAACTATGTGTCCTGTCTCTGTTTGAAACAAAAAACAAATAACTGGTCTTTAATGGATTTAGCGCTGCCTTAAAAGCCTCCACCCCAAAAGATGCAATAGGTGTTGGAGGAAAACCTGATCGTCTGTATGTATTATATGGTGAATTGATTTTCAAGTCCTTGTACGTCACTCTATTTTTCCAGGACTTACCTAAAGCATAAACAATTGTAGGATCTGCTGCCAGCGGCATCCTCTTTTTTAACCTGTTATAAAAAACAGATGAAATATATGGCATTTCACTTTTTACCGCAGCTTCTTTCTGTATAATAGAAGCTATAGTAATAATATTATAAAAGTGGAAGCGCTGTTTTGGACTACCTTTAACTGCTTCATCAGCTCGCCAGACAGGAACTATTTTCTCCTTAAACTGCTTTAAAAAAGCCTCTACTATATCAGCATAACTTACATCTCTTGCGAAAAAATATGTCTCAGGAAATAAATAGCCTTCAATATTATTGTCTTTTGCAAATTTTATAAAAGGGTACCTGGACACAAACATATCCTGTGCCTCATATTTTAAAAACCTGATAAAATCATCTTTAATTACAAGATTTGCACGTTCCAGCAAATCAGCAATTTCAACTATCTGATAACCTTCCGGAACTGTAACCTTAACTAAATCCGCTGCACCGCTGGCATTTATTAAAATATCAGCCACTCTTGATAATGAATATGACGGGCTTAACCTGAATGACCCTGCACGCAAGTCATTTTCATACCCTGTAACCCTGGCATATATTCTAAAAAAAGATTTATTTTTAATAATCTGCTTATCATATAATAACTGTGCAATACGTTTAGTCCCGGCTCCTTTTGGGATATAAATCATTTTCAAATCACTATCAAACGAACCAGGCACCTTTATCTCATAAAACAAAAAAGACAATGTAAAAAATATCAAAAGAAATATAACCGTCAACAGATTCCTGTTTTTTCTATCAAAAAATGATATCCCGACCCTGTTTTTAATAAAGGATAAAATATTAATGAGCATCTTTTTTAAATAAATTTTATTCCTTAAACTTATCCATTCTCTATATGGCTTCTTCTTATGTTTTAAATTTTTCCTGGCTTCAATCTTCTTAACAGGATTATTTATTGAGTGTTTTTTTCCTGACATATATGATCCTTAATTCTAATATAGCTGTGCCAGAGTAAAATTTCCGACACTAAAGTTTTCAAGTGACTTCGTTTATGTACGTTTGTGAAACTGCACTTCCCCATTTAAACGGACAGCTCAATTTGTACCAGCTATACTGCACACCTGGTTCCCCATAAAATCAAACTATTGTAACCTTATTTAATTAAATATCAAACACAGCAACTAACCCTGCTTTATTATAACTGGATCAGTTATTACGAAAAAACAGCAAACAGTTATTTAACTAAAAAAATCATTTATCGCCGCAGGATTAACAAAATTAATTGTACCAAGCTGTACTAAATCAGCACCAGCACAAAAGAATTCAAAGATATCTTCTTTTCTCATTATCCCGCCCATACCGACCACAGGAATATTAACCCTCTGTTTTACTTCATATACCATTCTAACAGCAACAGGTCTAATCGCAGGCCCTGACAAGCCACCAATTTTATTAGCAATAACCGGTTTTTGAGTCTCAATATTAAAAACCATACCTTTTAAGGTATTAATCAGTGATACAGCATCTGCTCCACCTGCCTCAGCAGCTGCAGCTATTGTTGTAATATCCGTTATGTTCGGAGTAAGTTTAACAATAACAGGAATATCCAGGTTCTTTTTCACCTTTCTTGTTACACGTTCAACCCAGTCAGGATCTGTTCCATTATCCATCACTTTTTTGACATTAGGGCAGGACATATTAATTTCCACTGCCTGCAGACCAGTGCTTTCTGATATTTTTTTTGCAATAATTTCATATTCATCTTCATTCTTACCGGCAATATTTAAAATCACCGGCACTTTATAATTTTTAAAAAACTCAAGTTTTTCATTTAATACAACATCCAGACCAGGGTTCTGCAGCCCAATAGCATTTATTAAACCGGACGGTGTTTCAACCAGCCTCGGGGGAGGGTTCCCTTCCTGGGGATATAAAGTAGTGCCCTTTAAAACAATCCCTCCCAGTCTATTAAAATCAATCAATTCAGCAAGCTCTTCCCCAAAGCCAGCTGTACCAGAAGCAAGCCAGATCGGACAGGGAAACTCTTTATTACCAATTTTTACCGGTGATACCAGTTTTTTCTGAAGGTCTACCATTTTATTTGCTCCCCACTAAAAACCGGGCCTTCTTTACAAACTCTTTGATAACCATCCCGTGTCTCACAAACACATCCCATACAAATACCTGTTCCACAGGCCATATATTCTTCTAACAGAAAGTATGTTTTAGCTTTATTGCTACATAAATCATAAATTTTCTTCATCATAATTTCCGGACCACAGCAATATATACGGTCATAATAATCAACTTGTCTGGCAAACAAGTCTGTTATAAATCCTTTTTCGCCTGCTGAACCATCATCAGAACTGATATAAACTGAATTTGCCAGAGCCTGCCATTTTTCCTGCTCTATGATCTCTCTTTCATTTCTGACCCCAAAAAACAAATCAAAATTACCCGGCATCCCCTTTGCAATGAGCCCCAGGGCTGCTAAACCAACACCTCCTGCAATAACAGCAGTTTTTTTATCTTCCGGCTCAACATACACGCCATTTCCCAACGGTCCCAGAATATTTATCTGATCTCCCTGCCTGTATCTGGACAATAAAGCAGTACCCCGACCTTTTACTCTATATAAAATGGAAATATGAGAACCATTAACATCATAAATTCCAAAAGGCTTTCTTAATAATGGCTCCATTCCATCATTAACCTTTAAATTAATAAACTGCCCTGGCCTGCAACTGGCTGCAATACTATCTGCATTTAACGTCATCTTAAAATAGCCGTCAGCAACTTCCCTGTTCCTGACAACCTCATAACTATCCTGAAATATCATTGATTAATGCACCTTTTGACTTTTTTATTTATATAACGGAACAAGGCTACATATTTTTTCTTATATTGTAAACTCTTAATAATTAAATTTCACATCTGCATCTACTATCATATAGCCGATCCGAAATGAAATGTCCGTTTAAATGGCTGAGTGCAGTGTACTGGCCGTACATAAACGAAGTCATTTGAAAACTTCAGTGTCGGACATTTTACTTTGGATCAACTATAACTTTAGAAAAATACCAAAAAACAATAATTTCATATATAATATTAAAAATCTATCGCTGGTACAAATTGAAATGTCCGTTTAAATGACTGATTACAGTGTACAGGCGTACATTAACGAAGTCATTTGAAAACTTCAGTGTCGAACATTTTACTCTGTAACAGCTGCAACACTCTATTACCTGCCTGGAAATGTCGTAAATATCTATTACCAGCAGATTCTTAATATTTATGAAATAATATTCTCTGGTACTATTTGACAGGCACTTATTAGATTTCATTTGATAAAAAGGAGATTTAAATGACCCGAAAAAAAAAATCTTTAGTCTGTGGAGCTGGTGGATTTATAGGCAGTCATCTAGTAAAAAAATTAAAACAGGACGGTTTCTGGGTAAGAGGAGTCGACCTTAAGTATCCAGAATTTTCCAAAACTGCTGCCGATGATTTTGTTACAGGTGATCTGAGAGATTTATCAACCTGCCTCAAAATAACTGACATTGATTTTGATGAAATATACCAGTTAGCAGCTGATATGGGGGGGGCAGGCTTTGTATTTACCGGCAACCATGACGCTGAAATAATGCATAATTCAGCTATGATTAACTTAAATATGCTTGATACCTGTATCAAAATGAAAGCAAAAAAAATATTTTACTCTTCTTCTGCCTGTATTTATCCCGAATATAACCAGCTTGATCCTGATAACCCAAAGTGCTCTGAGAACTCTGCCTACCCTGCTGCTCCGGACAGTGAATATGGGTGGGAAAAGTTATTTAGTGAACGATTATACAAAACCTATCACAGGAACTATGGTTTACAAATAAGAATCGCTCGTTTCCATAATATATTTGGTGAAGAAGGTACATGGAAGGGCGGCAGGGAAAAGGCTCCGGCAGCATTATGTCGAAAAGTAGCAGAGTCTCCTGATAATGGGACAATTGAAGTATGGGGGGATGGCAGGCAAACACGATCTTTCCTGTATATAGATGACTGCCTTGAAGGTATTAGAAAACTTATGGACTCCAGCTACTCAGAACCAGTTAACATTGGTTCTGCAGAAATGGTATCTATTAACAGGTTAGCTGAAATGATAATGCAGAAAGCAGATAAAAATTTAAAAATAAAACATATCGATGGTCCCTTAGGCGTACGGGGCCGCAACTCCGATAATACGCTTATTAGAAACACCCTTAACTGGGAGCCATCCATACCTCTGGATTACGGTTTAAAGAAAACTTATAAATGGATAGAAACTCAGATAAAACAATGGAATTAATAAAAAAGGTATGTTATTTTTACTTTTCAGCAAATTATCTGATATTTATTTGAAAGTTATTATAAAACATAAAATACCAAATAAAGATATGAATGGAAAGATAAGGGTATTAGAAAAATTGTAACTGACTCAGGAGTAAGCACGAAACAACTTGAACTTATAGTAATGCACAGAATGGAGTATGAGTCTCAAAAACGAAACAAAAATATAGAAAAAGGCGATATAGCTTTAGAGGGAATGGTTGATCTTTATATTAATAGGTTAGTTACTGGTAGTAAAATTAAAGCGACCAAAGAAATGAAAGCGAAGTACAGAATATTCTTTTTAAACTCGATTAAAACTAATATCGATAAACACATATCATATTTTTTAAAAGTTAATGTAGGTAAAACTGATATCATTCAAATGATAGATAAAAAATTAAAAAAAGGTGAGCAAAACGGCATATCTTATAACATTGCGTTTGATGCTGTGAGCAAAGTTTCTAAGAAGGTATTGAAAGAAAATGAACAATAAAATGATTATTGAAATAAGACAAATAATATATATATTTGATTTTAATAACCCCTTATAATAAATAATAAAATGACAGAAATAAAAGTAAAAATTCAAAATTGTAACAATATTAAAAATGCCGAGATAGTCATAAAAGAAGATTGTTTAAATATCAAATATGCTATGAATGGAACAGGAAAATCTAGCATAGCAAAAGTTATTGATTCTTCAATCAAAAAAGAATCATTAGACCCGTTTAAACCTTTTGGAACAAAAGATAAGACGTTGGTTGATATATCTGAAATTTTTGATAAAGCATTTGTGTTTGATGAGGATTTTATAAAAAACATAGTTTTTAAAGAAAAAGAGGTAATACCTAATTCTTTTGATATTTTTATAAAAACAGATGATTACGACTTAAAACTAAAAAATCTTAATGCAAGGTTAGAGGCATTAAAAACAAGCATTGGTGAAAACGAAGATATCCAAACGATGCTATCTACCTTTACGGAAGTATTATCAAAAATATCATTGAATAATGATAGTACAATAAAACAAAATCCATTTTTTAAAGCTTTAATTCCAAAAGAAAATATACACAATATTCCAAAAGTACTAAGTAAGTTTGAACCTTTTCTAAAGCATAAAATTTGTAATATCGATTGGATAGATTGGAAAACAAAAGGGGCTAACTTTGATTCAATAGCTGAATGTCCCTATTGCACAGAAAAATTAAATGATAATTACACTGCCGAAAAAAAAGTTTTCAAAGAAACCTATAAAAAGAAAAATGTAGAGAACACAAAAAATATGCTTGGTTTTTTAGAAAAATTAGAACCCTATATTAACAAAGAAAAACAAACTATTCTTTATGATTGCATTAAAAACAGTGATGACGAAGAAGATATTAAACTGAATATAAGTAAGTTTATAGAAGAACTTGATCATTTAAAAAACAAACTTACAAAAGTTATTCATTTTGATTCTCATACTGTAACAAGCGAAGAAATATCAACACTTGATAAAATTGTTATTGGATTAAAAATTGAACTAACTGTGCTAGATGTTTTTAATAGTAAAAAAACAAAAGAATTAGTTAATATAATTAATCAAAAAATAAATTCTTTACTATCTGAAATTAACAGCTTGAAAACAGAACTAGGGGATTTGAAAGGAACAATAAAAGCTTCTGTCAAAAACTCAATAGAAGATATAAATTCATTTTTAATGCAAGCAGGAATTAGTTACAAATTTTCACTCGAAGAAGTATCACAAAATGATTCTATAGCTACCCTTAAATATATTACAAACGAAAAAGAAAGTATCGAAGTAAATAATATAAAAAGACATTTAAGCTGGGGTGAGAAAAACGCTTTTGCACTTGTTCTTTTTATGCATTATGCATTAAGTCAAAAAGCAAAATTAATTATACTAGACGATCCTATTTCTTCATTTGATAGTCATAAAAAATATGCCGTTATTAATAGACTTTTTGATAAAAATAAAAAAAGCCTTTATAACAAAACTGTCTTAATGCTGTCTCACGATTTTGAGCCTGTAATTGATTTTATAATAAATAAAAAACCAACTGGCGGTTATGTATCAGCCACTTATTTAACTAATCAAAATGGTCTTTTATCTGAAAATGAAATATCGAGGAAAGATATAAAATCATCAGTAGCTTTACTGAAAGAGAATGCTAAAAATAAACCTCTTAATGTCATTCATAGAATTGTTTTTTTAAGGAAGTATATTGAACATACCAACGATGATAACAACAATTCGTATAACATACTTTCTTCTTGGACTCACAATAAAGAAAATCCCGACAAACAAATAATTAATGAAGAAAATGAAATAGATTATATCCCATTAACAACAGAAAAAATTGATGATGGAACTCGATATATTAAAGACTATATTGATAATTTTAATTACCATTCTATGCGTTCTGAATTTCTAAAAAAAGAAAAAATATTAGAATTTTATACTACTGAAACAAATAATTATTTAAAACTTCAATTATTCCGATTATATTTAGAAATTGATAACGCAAGAGATAAAATAAAAGATAAGCCTTTTTTAAAATATGTAGACGAAATTTATCATATCGAAAATGACTATATTTATTCT
This sequence comes from bacterium, assembly GCA_024225875.1. Lineage (GTDB taxonomy): Bacteria > Margulisbacteria > Marinamargulisbacteria > JAAEMD01 > JAAEMD01 > JAAEMD01. Next base: position 218 of record JAAEMD010000504.1, on the reverse strand, counting down.
CTTGATTTTTTAAAGTTTGATTTAATACCAAGTCATATTAATAATAGTTGTAATGATTTTTTACAAAAAGAAATTTCTGGTCACGTCAAGAAAAGAGTGTAATTTAGCCATCATAAACAAAACTTAAGCCGCCTTTTTTTCTATCTGATTAGCCAAAAACAAATGAAGTCTATCGGGCTTTATGTAAGCTTTACCAGAAGCCCAATCAGCCTGATACT
>JAAEMD010000503.1 GCA_024225875.1 bacterium | reverse complement strand
AATTAATCCTTATTCTTATACTCATTACTTAGCTATTTCAGTACATAATATATGTAATATCATGTTTTTAATAATTAAATTTCAGAATCGCTTACTTGCAGAAAGTTGAAATCTAAAAGCTCCCGCCAAAGTGGAGTCGAGTACGGCTCCTAGAGAAAGATATTTACCTCAAACTCTTTTACCCTATTTCAATGCCTCTATCTGCCCTCTATTTAAGACCTAAAGACGCTTTAGTCTCAGCTAAATAAGTTTGAGATACGGGCACCTCCGTGCCATTTTCCATCACCAAAATTAATTTTCGGCCCTCTTTTTTAGTTTCTACGACCGCATCTTTGGCGACCCACCATGAACGATGTGTTTGAAAACCATCATAATGCTCAACTTTTGCTAGTGCATCCTTGAACCGCATCAATATCATATGCGCGCCTTTTTCGGTTAACACATTCAAATAGTGGTCATCCATTTGTAAATAAAGTAGTCGCCCTCTCTTTTCAATTGGTAGTTCGTTAATTAGCTCGCTCATTGGCTGACTTTTTATTTCTTCCACTTTCTTAGCTTTATCAGCAAGCGCTTCAACATTATGTTTTATCTGTTTATTTTGTTTTAATACAATACTTTTTACTGCACTAACACCTGCGATCACACCACCAATAAATAAACAGCTTAAAAAAGACATAGGTATAGACTGCCAATAGTTTTCGAAGCTATTAAAAAACAAATTAATAATCAGTGGCGCCAATAATGCCATGATTAAACTAGCGACAAAGGTAGATATGATCAGCCTAATTGCTGTCTTATTTAAAGCAGGTGGTAAAGTTTTAAATAGCCAAATCGATAAAACTTGAATGATGGGTGAATAAACCGCATAACCAACAAAACAGATAACAGCCCAAAATGCGCCTGCATATAAAAAACTTAGGTTATGCATCCCAAAAGGCTTTAAAAACGTTAAAAAAAGCACAAAGAAAGCCACTACATAACAATCTGACAGTGTCTCTTTTACGCTAAAAGACTCTCTTAAATACTGATTTTGTTGGTTAATTTCGCGATTCGCCAATTGAACACCCTGTTATTTTTGTTATTTTACGAACTTCTCTGCACAGCTTACGAAAGCTTGCTTGAGCACCTACTCAGCTAACTTTATTGTTATTCCAACAGCCAAATAGGCAACAACCAAACACATGATAAATTAGGAATAACAATGACTATATTAAAGCTTTCAGCACTGACATTATCTTTATTAAGTGTACCTGTATCAGCACAAACTGTGAAATTCGATATTCAAAATATTAAGCATGGTGAAGGAAAGGTATATGTACAACTATTCAAAGGAGAAGAAGACTTTAACAACAACATT
>JAAEMD010000502.1 GCA_024225875.1 bacterium | reverse complement strand
TGAACCCAGTTGATTATTATATGTATATTTTAAAACAGATCCCATTCTGCAAATCTTTTGAAGATTACAATAGATTACTGCCCTGGAATTTTAAAGAAAGTTAATTGTTTTTTTCAAGAATGCGGTTGGGGGATCGCTTACGATTTATCGAATCAATTCAAAGAATCTGGAGAAAAAAATGCTTTTTTTGGGAAAGAAAAAGATCAGTCTTTAAAAAAGCTGCGCATTTGCTTTATTTTGTGATTAAAAATCATCCCTTTGTTGATGGCAACAAAATAATAGGTGCATTTCTATTTATCTGGTATCTTGAAAGAAACGGTTGTTTGTATCATAACGATGGCTCTAAACGAATTGAAGATAATGCATTAGTTGCAATTTGTTTAATGCTTGCTCAAAGTAGATCTGAAGATAAGGATATTATGGTTAAATTAGTTGTTAATTTGATTAATAAAAAAAATTAAAAAACACCTGAAAAATGCCAAAAATGTATCTATATATTTTAAAAATCATAAAGTGGAGTAATTGCAATTCTGGTTTTATAAGTTTAATCCCTGGAATCATTTGACTTATTCCAGGAGGAGGCATTTTTTCAAATTTAGCCTCAAGAAGTAAATTTAAAATATCAACAATAGAAGGCCCCACACTTTGCGCTACTTATCTAACATCAAAATCTTATAAAGATATGCACTGCCATATAACCGCTATCTCTTTATATTTAAAAATTATTAATGTTGGTAATAAAGCTTCCCAAATACAAAAAGTACAAGTTGGATATCACAATTTTAGTTTTCGCTAATGTAAATTTGTTTGCTATCATATATATATGAAAGTAGACAATAAAAATTTACTAAGTATCCTGATACCCTGCTATAACGAAGAAAAAACTCTGGAAGAATGTATTGACAGGGTAAAAAAAATCGATGACAAAAACCTGCCTGTAGAAATAATAATTATAGACGATTGTTCAACAGATTCCAGTTATAAAATAGCAAAAGAAACAGCCCGGAAAAACAAAAATATAAAATTAGAAAAACATAAAACCAACCAGGGTAAAGGCGCTGCTTTAAGAACAGGTTTTGCATTAGCTTCAGGTAACTATATTGCTATTCAGGATGCAGATTTAGAGTATGATCCTCAAGAGTTAAAAAGTCTGGTATCACTCCTGGTTGAAGACAGAGCTGATGTTGTTTTAGGATCAAGATTCATCAGTGGAGAAGAAAGAAGGGTTCTTTATTTCTGGCATTCATTAGGAAATAAATTTTTAACGTTACTATCAAATATATTTACCAACCTTAATCTTTCAGATATGGAAACCTGTTATAAAATTTTCAAAAAAGAAATTATCGAGAAAATCAATATTGAAGAAAACAGATTTGGCTTTGAACCAGAGATAATTGCAAAAATATCAGAGATAAAAGATGTCAGGATATATGAAAAAGGAATCTCATATTATGGAAGAAGCTATTCAGAAGGAAAGAAAATTACCTATAAAGACGGATTTAAAGCTATTTACTGCATTCTTAAATACAATCGATCAAAAATGCCGTTAGTCTTTCAACTTTTTATTTATCTGCCTGTTTTTCTAGTCTCTTATGCAGTTCAGTTATTTTTCTTGAAATTATACCCCGGATTACTGGATAACTTTATTTTATCAACTCTAATATTCTTTCTGTCCTCAACAATCAATTACATTTTAGCAAAAAATATTCTATTATCCTCAAATAAAAGCAAAGTAATTCAGCTGCCAGTATTTTATGCAGTCCTGGGGCTTTCTTACCTGGGGTATTTTTACAGTGACCTTTTATTCTCATTTCTTTATGAATTCAAACATTATTCTTTAATTATTAAATTTTTCTTTGAATTTCAATTGTTGAGAATGTTTACCTTTCCATCCAAAAAATGACTTCGAAATTTAACAGGTTAATTGTTAGCTGCTTTATTTCAACCCTGATATTATTTAGCTGTTCTGGAACATGGTTTATTCCTCAATCAATAAGAACTTTAGTATGGCACATCAAAGCAGGTTTTAATTATGATACTCAACGTATAATTAAATTCCCTGGCATCAAATCTATTCCAAAAATAGCCCAGTACCTACCCAAAGACAAAAGCTATAAATTAGAAATAAACTCTAATAGTAGAATTGGACCCATAAGCAGTTATTTTCTGCCTTCTTCAAAAATAGATCCCACAAATACAAATATAAAAATATCTTATTTAGAAAACACTGACCAGCCAGTAAACTCAGGATGCAGAACCTCTAACCTGGACACCGCAGCAAATAAATACAGATACAAAATAAACAATAATACCTGGATCAAAAGCAATATACAGTTAAAGAAAGCGTCTAAAATAGAAAAGTTTTTTGGAATTAATAAATTAAGCACTATAAAACAAAACTTACTTTTAGTTTCAGGTTTTGCTGTCTGGCTTTTAGCCTGTATCTCAATGGGATATTTGTTTTTTCAACTAACAAAAAACAAAACAGTAAAAGCCAGCTGGCTTGGCCCTGTTATAATAACGGGAAACATTCAATGTGTATTTATCTGCTGGCTGTTACTTCAAGCAGGTATTTCACTAAAATATGCAGCCAGTGTTTCTTTTATTGTTTTACCAGTTATAGCTTTTATTAAGCTTGTCAGCATTAAAAAAATAAAAGATCTTTTATCAAAGGTAAAAGAAATTAACTGGAGAAAAATCAAGCTGTCTTACAATAAACTTAATATTATTGAGAAAAATATTGTAGCCTGGACTGGAATAGTACTGATTTGCTACATAATATACACTTATTTGGGGGCCGTAACTTCATATGACTGTTTTGGTCACTGGCTTGTAAAAGCGAAATGCTTTTTTATTAATTCAAAAATATCATATCCGTTACGAAACACTTACCCTGTTTATCCAACTTTCTGGCCATTATTAAACAGTGCTCTTTACGCATTAACAAACTCTGTTATTTTAGAATTTGGCAGATGGATTTCAGGGGTTTTATATTTTTCTTTCATACATACTATTTACTGTTTATTGAAATATCTTAAGTACTCCACTAAATTTAGTTTTCTATTCTCTTGTTGCTTTATTATTTTTTTTCTTGATAGACATTATTCATTTGCCATGGCAGAAGCCGTTCTAATAAGCGCCTTTTTCTTAAGCTCCTTTATATTAGTAGATGTTTGCTTATCCTTACGAAACAGGCATCTACCGTTATCCGGTTTAATATGGCTGAGTTTACTATGTACAGGGACCAGTATGGTTAAACTGGAGGGAAGCGTATACATATTAATAACTATATTTTCAGGTATCATATTCCTTGCAGTTAATAAAAATATCAAACAATCCTTACCTTTATTATTAGCAATCCTGCCAGCTGTATTAGTGCTATCTATTCATCTGCTTAATTATAACTTTGTTATAAATATAAACAATATTTATTCAAATCCTCATAACGGGGCAGTTGTGTTATCTTTAAGCCATCTTTATAGTTTTGGTAAACAATTTATTATCTGGTTAACGCGCTACCGCATCAAAGGGATTATATTCGGAGCTGGGTTACTTATTTCTATAGTGATTTTTGCAGAGAAAAAAGGTAAAACCCCACTTGTTTTTGATGAAGCAGGTATAATTTTTTTCTTAATAAGTACAGGTTGTATTTTGTTTGTTCCCATTTCTGTTATTTCCTGGAAAATAGCTGCTCCTTCAGCATATAATACCGCTTTAGAGCGGATTGTAATAAACAGCTATCCATTTTTAACTATTGGATTAATTCAGGTTTTAAAAAATATAAAAAAAAATATACGGCTTGATCAATGAATATATTACTTTTATCGCCAATTAATAGATCTTATGTAATTATGCCAGGTTTAGGTCCTGGTTATCTGGCTTCCATACTAAGACAAAAAGGAAATACGGTAGAAATACTCCATTGTAATCAAAAAAAGTACACTTTCAAGGATTTTGATAAACATATGAGTACTAATAAATATGACCTTATAGGAATTCAGATGTTTACTTTTGATATAGTTTCAGTAAAAAAACATCTGGCTATAATTAAAAAACACAGCTTAAAAACATACACTGTTTTAGGTGGTTATCATCCCTCTGGAGATCCTGATAATGTCTTAATAGATCAGGAAAATGCTGATTTTGCTTTTATGAGTGAAGCTGAGAAAGGGTTTCCTTTGCTTATTGAAGAATTAAAGAAAAAATCAGATAACTTCAATCATATACCTAACCTGATATGGCGAAATGAAAATAAAATTATCAAAAACCATATTTCAGTAATAGAAGATCTGGATTCTTTGCCTTTTCCTGCCTGGGATCTTATGGACCCTAACGAATACCCGGAAGCTCCACACGGTGCTTTTTTTAAGTCATTTCCATCAGCACCTCTAATAATAACCAGAGGTTGCCCTATGCAGTGTACTTTTTGTGCAGGTAAATCAATAACAACAAATCATATAAGAAGCAGATCCGTTGATAATGTAATAAGAGAAATGATATTTCTTAGAGATAAATATGGGGTATATGATTTTTTAATAGAAGATGAAAACTTCACTGCTAATAAAAAGATTGTAAAAGAATTTTGTAATACCATAATTAATAAAAACCTTAATATAACCTGGAGTTGTCCTTCCGGGGTAAGAATAGATACTCTAAATGAAGAAATGTTGAAACTAATGGAACAGTCAGGATGCCATTCACTATCACTTGGTATAGAGTTTGGAAGCCAGAGAATCCATGATCTTACTAGAAAAAAACTATCTATAGAAAAAATCAAAGAAAAGCTGGAGCTGTTTAAAAATACAAATATTCGAACTACAGGATTTTTCTTATTTGGGGTACCAGGAGAAACAAAAAGTGAAATGTTAGAAACAATAAAATTTTCGAAATCTATTCCTGTTGACAGGGCACAATTTAATAATTTTATGCCATTACCAGGGTCTGAAATATACCAAAAGGAGTTTTCCAGTAAAGATTCTCTATCTAATGCCGAACATTTTTTTGTACATGATGTTTCTTATGTTCCCAAAGGAATGAGTAAAAGAGAAATGAAAAATATACAGCGTAAAGCATACCTGGAATTTTACTTAAGGCCAAAAATCATATTTAAACTCTTAAAGGATATAAAGACTCCTGTGCATTTTATTAAACTTATATACCGTTTTTTTGATGCTTTAAAGTAAGACCCCTTATCAAGAAGCTCTGACCTGTAAAATATGCTCCATAAGGATGATCCGTAATATGTCCACAAAATTTTCCGGCACTGATATTTAAAAATGCAGCCATTTAGCGCTCAAATAGAAGAAGATCCTGTTGAAATCTTCATCTTTTAGACCATCAATATTTGAGTTGGTTGTTATCCTGAATCCTAAACCGGTGGAAAAACCAAAATTAGACAAGAGCCTGGACTCCATTTCTATGCCAGGTTCAATATACAAGAAGGTTTTGCTGGACATATTTTTATAACCAGCTTTTCCTGAACCGGAATTGATGAATAAAATGATATTGTATAAATTGCTGGAGTCAAGGATAAAGCCTGTTTTGATGCCGCCATAGATTATATCTAATTTGTTTGTATGGCTAAGATTAAATCTGCTGCCATTAATTTTTGAATGCAGCCATGTTATATTCAGGCCCAGTATTAAGTTGCTGTCTTGATAAAAAGTGCCCTCCAGACCAGCAAACCTGGCTGTACTATCGCCAATGGTTGTTATTTTTATTTTAGTGCTGAATGCAGTATTATGTTCATCCTGATAGCTAATATCATTAACATCGTATGCTGCAATACTGGTAGATATTGAAAATAAAAATATGCAAATTAAAAAGATATATTTCTTATAGTTTAAAATGATATGAAATCCTTTTATATGACGTATATTTTAATTGTATGTAAAACTCTTTTTATGAGTCAACAGATTATTAATACAGCTGTTCCAAAATAAAATGTCTGACACTGCACTTCCCCATTTAAACGGACAGTTCAATTTGTACCAGCTATATGGGCTTAAAACCAAAAATGGCTGGTAATCCGGCAATATCTTCAAAACCCCTGTTTCAGCCTCATTTTCCATCAACACTATTGTGGGCCAGTTTGTATCTGTTTTTAATTTATTGATTACGATATTTTCTTACAATGTGGTCGACAACACCAATGATGTTGTGGTTATCGTTTTTAGATATGGGATTTGTTTGTTGAAAGGTTGGGAAGGCCGGGAAATAGAGCGTTTTTTCTCCTGATTTTACGACACGCAGCAGCTCATAATCACTTTCACTTACCGCACTTACTAATAGATCATTTTCTTTGTGATCTATATTTATCAAAATTATGATAATATCGTTTTTTGTAATAAATGGCTGCCATTTAGCAGTCTGGCATTTTACAGCTACAGTCTGTTTATTATTATCTGGTTGAGAGGGGATATACCCATTTGCAATCGATTCCGGACTGATATTTTTAATGTTGGATAAAAACTCCCATGGAATAAGAGGTGTTTTTTTTGCACCTGATTTAGTATCAGGTTTTCTTATTTTATAGTGATGGAGTAAATCTACCAGTGTTTCATATTCAAGAGATAAAGCTTTGCTCAGTTTTTGCAGAAACTTCTCATCAGGATAAATACGAATCCTGTTTTCCTCAATGCGTTGTAATTGAGCAGGCGAAATACCAATCTGTTTTGATAGCCCCACCAGGGGAAGCTTAAGTTTTTTCTTGCGTGTAAGTCGTATAAATTCTCCGAATGTCGGATTTTTCTTCATACGAAAATTTTATCTCAAATTAATGGTATTTACAATTTGACAATGGCTCAATTATAATTTATCCTTTTATGAAATTTATTTTAAGGGGTTATTTTATATCAATTACTCTTATTATGATATATATTAATTTTTTTAACTTATGTTGTGAGAGTTTGAGTAAATATTAAAGGGACAGGTTATGTATGATCAATTATCGCCAGGTAAAATTAAATCAATATCAAATAGTCAAAAAATAATTAAAGAGCATGTTAATCAGGTTAAACTGGATATGTGTTTTTATATGGTTTTTGATGATATAACAATTTTATTTAAGTTCGGTTTAAATTAGGGAGGAGATAATGAAAAGAAATTTACTATTCAATAAGGCATATATACTGATAATTGAGGATCAGCCAATGACAGAGATTCAAATGGGGAACATCTTTGGGTATCATTTTATTATCAGGAGAACGGTTTATGGTGCTACAGATTTACTGACCAGAAATGCAGGAAATATACAACTTATAATTATTGACGATATGGTCAGGAACTCTATAAAGATAATTAAAGATATACGTTCAAGATATAAGAGTATCCCTGTATATTTTATGACATCAAATGATTTGCTGAAGTTTGAAGCGCTGAAAAACGGGGTAACCGGGTTTATTCCCGAACCGTTTGATGTGAATAGTTTAAAGAGTGTTTTTGCAAAACACTGTGATCTTCTTGAAGGAGGCCTGCCAGTAAACAAGTCAGATAAAAGAGTTCTCGTAAGATAATATTTTTTCCTGATTTACTTTTCTGGTGTTTGTAACAGGGAAAAGCCCGAGCTTTTGGCTCGGGCTTTAATTTTTTTATCAATTCTTCAGGACAGCCTGCTATAAGTTAAAAACTTCTTTTACGTATAGTAGTGTTTTTGGAGTTGACGTGTTTAACTGTGATAATTTCAACGAAGTATCTGGGATTTATTTTTTCGCCTTTAAAATATAAAGGAGTACTTAATACTAGATCTACTAAAAGTTTATCTATGAGTTTATAACAACCTCTGCTGATATTGCGGTCGCCTTTAACTCCTTTTTTATTTCTGGCCAGATAAGTTATATTTAATGTTTTTTTAGATTTATTATAATTTACTGTATGGAGAGAATAATATTTGTTTTTGAATTCATTGCGAACATCTTCTTTACTTGTTATCCTTGCAGCTTTATTCAGGTTGTAAGAACTGTTTAAGTCCCCCATTCTTGCCCGTGTATCTATTGCGGACAAGAAACTGTCCATATATATATCTTTTACTCCTGTTCTCATTACTTGATTTCTTGATGGATTGCCTTTGTTTTTTCCTTTCGTAGTTTGGGAGTAGATGTTGTTTTGGAACAAAAAGATACATACTAGCAGGCTGACTGCAGCAAGCACCTTTCTGTTTTTTAGAGGGTGTAGATTTTGTTGAAAATTATGGTTTGTCATAATTAAATTATAATATATTTTTTTTTAAAAACAACATTATTTAGGGCTTGCTGACGCAGCCCAATCATCAAAAAAACAAAAGAACTGAGAAAAGAAGAGATGAATAGCATCCAAAAAACACATTCAATTTATCAAGTTAAGTTAAAG
>JAAEMD010000501.1 GCA_024225875.1 bacterium | reverse complement strand
GAAATCGCAACTCCTTTACGCCTGAAAATTTGAAGGGTTATCTAGATTTAGTGGATTTTATACTGCTTTTTTAGTGGGTTTTGGCGAACTTGGGTCTATTAAAAAAAATTATAAATAAAGTTGTTCAGATATTACTGATTCTTATCATTTCAACTGTTGTTCCTTTTATTTTTCAGATGTTGAAAATGCCTGGTAATGTGTTCCTGCCGATTTTTACAACTATACTGATAACCAGCTATTTTTTGAGTTTATATGAGCTTGTTTTTCTATCTTTAATTATACCAGTGACCAACCATATTTTTACTGGTATGCCGATAACAGATCCTTATCCTGTTTTACAGATGATGACAGCAGAGCTGATTGTACTATCGATATGTATTAAATCTATAAAATCTCTGCCTGTTTTCTGGCACTTGCTGTCTGCTGTGTTTATGGCACGTTTTTTTTCTCTGGTGCTTGTTCTTTTTGTAACAGGGATTACATTTTCTTTCTGGTTTGATAATATTGCACATAGTGTTCCAGGGATATTTTTAAATGTATTTATAGCGTCCTTTTTAATAAGTAAGTGTAATACTTCAGATAAGTGAATAAAAAATTACAGCGTATGCATATAGCTGTTCCAAAATAAAATGTCCGACACTTAAAGTTTTTAAATGGTTTCGTTTATGTATGCCTGTACACATGCGCTCAGCCATTTAAACGGACATTTCATTTTGATTCTGCTATATAAACCGGTAGTTTGCCGGAAGCTAACATAACCTTATCGTTTTTATTCTGGATTGGGTATATACTTTATAAGCTGATTTTTAATAGATCTATAATCAGTGATTGCTTGAAATACGTTTGATATTTTTTTATAAATAGCATCAATGATATAAAATTTATATATTAAGATCTATAGATTATTTTATAAAAAAGGAAAATTTCAGGAGAACATAAAATGGAGCGCCGTTTATTGGAATTAAAGGAACAAACAATCAGGCAGATAAAACAGGCTGCTGTTCTGGATGAGCTGGAAAAGATAGCTGTAAGAGTGCTTGGTAAGAAGGGTGAGTTAACTGATATTTTAAAGGGTGTAGGTAAGCTTTCGGTTGCAGAACGTCCTGTTGTCGGTAAAATTGCCAATAAGATAAAAACAGAAATAAAAAGAGTAATGGAAGAAAAGAAAGGTAAGCTGGGTATAGAAGCCAGAGAGAAAAGTTTAAAAGACGATGTCGTAGATACCAGTTTGCCTGGTAAAAGGTCTGTTATTGGCAGGGCTCATCCCTTAAATATTATAACAAGTGAGATTGTACAGATATTTTCCAGGTTAGGGTTCTCTGTAAAGGAAGGGCCTGATATAGAGGATGAATATCATAATTTTGAAGCTCTTAATATTCCTGCTGACCATCCGGCCAGAGATATGCACGATACCTTTTATATGAAGAACGGTAATGTTTTAAGAACGCATACCTCGCCTGCACAGATCCATATAATGAAAAAAACTAAACCACCTGTAAAAATTATTGTTCCTGGAAAAGTCTATAGATGCGACTCTGATATAACCCATTCGCCGGTTTTTCATCAGATAGAAGGTTTATTTGTAGACAGAAGCGTCAGCGTTGCAGAACTTAAGGGTGTTTTAGGATTCTTTTTACATGAACTTTTTGGGCATAATAAAAAGATCAGGTTTCGGCCAAGTTACTTTCCTTTTACAGAGCCGTCTACAGAGGTTGATGTCCAGTGTGTCAAATGTGATGGTAGTGGCTGTAATCTTTGTAAGAATACAGGATGGATAGAAATACTGGGCGCTGGCATGGTTAATAGAAATGTTTTCAGATCTGTTGGCTATGATCCTGATGAGGTTACAGGATTTGCTTTTGGTCTGGGCGTAGAGAGGATAGCTATGTTGCAGTATGAAATACATGATATAAGGTTATTTTATGAAAATGACTTACGGTTCTTAAAACAGTTTTAAAGAGGAGTTAAAATGAAGTTTTCGTTTAATTGGTTAAAAGAATATGTTGATATAGATGTTTCTCCTGAGCAGTTAGCTGAAAAATTGACTTTAGCAGGGCATGAGGTAGAGGGTATAACTAAGGCTGGAGAAAAACTGAAAGGTATAATTACAGCTCAAATCCAGAAAATAGAGCCTCATCCTAATGCTGATAAGCTTTGTATTACCAGTGTTTATGATGGAAAAACTACACATCAGATTGTTACAGGTGCAGATAATGTGTTTGAAGGCGCGGTAGTTCCTGTCAGCCTGCCTGGTGCTGTTCTGGCAAACGGAATAAAAATGAAAAAGGCCAGGTTAAGATCAGTAGATTCTTATGGCATGCTTTGCTCGGAAGTTGAGCTTGGTGTCTCGGATTCCTCTGACGGAATATGGATATTGCCTGATAATACACCTGTGGGCGTTGATTTTATTGAGTTTGCTAAGCTGCAGGATACTGTTCTGGATATTGCTGTTTTGCCTAACAGGGGTGACTGTCAGAGTATTTTTGGTCTGGCAAGAGAGATCAGCGTTATTTTTGACAGGCCGCTAAAATTACCGACAAGTGATATACAGGAAGTAGATGGCGCCTGTTCTTTTGATATTGAAATAAAAAAACCTGACTTATGTCCTGAATATACAGGAAGAATTATACGTAATGTTAAAAATAATAATACACCTTTATGGATGCAGAGATGTTTATATGTTTCCGGTATAAGGCCGCTGGGTCTTATTATAGATATAACTAACTATGTTCTTCTGGAGCTGGGGCAGCCTCTACATGCCTTTGATCATAATAAGATATATGGTAATAAAATTATTGTTAAAACTGCAGGTAAGGGCGAGAAATTCAAGACTCTTGATAATGAAGAAAGAGACCTTGATGAAGATATACTGATGATTTGTGATGATAAGCGTTCTATAGCGATCGCAGGAATTATGGGTGGTAATAACAGTGAAATAGATGAAAATACAACAGATGTCTTATTAGAGTCAGCATATTTTAAACCGTCAAATATTAGAAAAAGTGAAATGAAACTTGGCTTAAGGACAGAAAGTGTGGTTAGATTTGAAAAGGGTGTAGACATTGATAAGGTTGTTTTTGCCTCGTGCAGGGCCAGTTACTTATTTCAGGAGCTGGCAGAAGGTCAGGTGATGCGGGGATTAAAAATTAAAAATAATAAAAAAAATACGGTTTTTACACCAAAAAGAATAGCTTTTTCTGCTGAAAAGATTAACGGGCTGCTGGGTAGTGATTTTAGTCGCCAGGAGATGCTTGATGTACTGACTGATCTGGGCTTTATAGTTGAAAATGATAATGATGATACTATTGTTACGGTTCCGACGTGGAGACAGTTTGATGTTAATGAATGGCCCTGTCTGGCTGAAGAGGTAGCTCGTATCAAGGGTCTGAGCCATATAAAAGCGACTTTACCATATGCTGGCTTGATAGTTGACCAGGCAGATAAAGAAAAGCAGTTGTCTGACCAGGTGGCAGACAGTTTTATCAGTAATGGTTTTTTTCAGGTTAATACATTTCCTATGATATCTGAAAAAGATCTGGAAATATTGGGGATAACTTTACAAAACAAGTCTAATATTACTATCGCAAATCCAATAAATACAGAAGAATCAATAATGAGGCCTGATCTATTGCCGTCCATATTAAAAGTGCTCTCCTTCAATATTAAGCGTCAGGTTGAAGATATAAAGATTTTTGAAATTGATAAAAAGTTTGATCCTGGAGCTGTTAATAATGAGAAAAAGCAGTGCGTTGCATTAGTAACCGGAAAAATTAGAGATGTAGTTTATACTGGTGAGGATAAAAAAGTAAATGATATAGATATTTTTTATTTGAAAGGTCTTGTGGAAAATATTATAGAGGGCGCTGGTTTTTGTTATGCAGGGTTTGAATTTTCAGACTCTTCATATTTACATCCAAAAAAATCAATGGCTATTCTATCAGGTGCTGCAGTTATTGGTAAGCTTGGGTTTATACGACCTGACATTGCTGAAAAGTATGATATTGAAAAACCTGTTGGGTATATATGCCTGGAAATATCAGGGTTAGCCAGGCAGGAGAAGAGAAAAAAGATCCATTCTCCTGTTTCCAGGTTCCCTTCGACCAGACGAGATATTTCTTTGCTGTTACCGGATAATATTAACTACAGTGATGTGGAACATGTAATAGAAAAACACAGGCCGGACAATGTTAGAGACTTCTTTCTTTTTGACAGCTTTCAATCAGAAAAGATAGGTATGGATAACAAGAGCCTGGCACTGGGCTTTATTTATCAGAATAATGAGCGTACTCTTTCTGATGAGGAAGTTAACAGAGAACATAAACAGCTTTGTAGATTTATAACTGATGAACTGCCAGTAAAAATCAGATAATAATGTCCAGTACTATTAAAGCTGATACCCCTATGTTAAGGCAGTACCGGGATATTAAATCTTCTCATATGGATGCCATTCTTTTTTTCAGGTTAGGTGATTTTTATGAAATGTTCCTGGATGATGCTGTAGTTGCATCAAAGGAGCTGGATCTGACTCTAACCGGACGGGGAAAAGATGAGAAAAGGATACCTATGTGCGGGGTGCCGTATCATGCAGCAGTAAACTATATTTCAAAACTGGTTTTAAGAGGATATAAGGTCGCTATTTGTGACCAGGTAGAAGATGCGTCATTAGCAAAGGGTCTAACTAAAAGAGAAGTTGTCAGGGTTGTTACTCCGGGCACTGTTCAGGGGCCAGGTATTCTGGATGAAAAAGATAATAATTATCTGGTAGCTGCAAATAAGATATCAGGCAGTGATAGCTTTGGTGTCAGTTTTGTGGATATTTCTACTGGTGAGTTTAGACTCTTTACTGCAGATAATGAGGAAGAATTTATTACCCAGGTTGACAGGCTGGGAGCTAAGGAGATTCTTAAACCAGAGGATCTGGAGCTGGAATATAAAGATAATATCCTTATAAATAACGTTGATATGATTAGTCGAGAACGAGCAGAAGAAGAGCTTTTAGGTCACTTTAAAATTAACTCACTTACCGCTTTTGGCATAGAAGGGTTTGAGGATGCCTTACCGGCTGCCTGGACGATACTTGACTATTTGATTGCGACCCAGAAAAATACTGTTCCCCAGATAACAAGGCTGTTACCTTTTAAGATTGATGAATCTTTATTGATGGATACAACAACTATCAAGAACCTGGAACTGACAGATTCTTTTAGAGGTGATCGTACTGGTACATTATTCCAGGTTCTGGATAGTACCAGGACCGCGATGGGCGCAAGAAGGCTGAAAACGCTTATTAGATCTCCCTATATTAATGAAGAGTTGATAGATGACCGTCTGGATGCTGTAGAGAGTTTATGTTCTGATATATTGTCCAGAGAAGAGATAAGGGATCTTCTTACCGGTGTGTATGATCTGGAGCGATTATTATCAAGGATAGTATCCGGTCATAATAATCCTTTAGACTGCATGGCTTTGAAAAAATCATTATGTTCATTAGTTGATATCAGCTCTATTCTAGATCATTTATCAGGAGATTTACTTTGCCGGTACAAGGTTTTCTTTCAACAATTTCAAAAAGAAGATAGTCCTTACAGTATTATTATTGAGCTTATCAATAACAGTATTTCGGAAGATACGCCTGCCACCCTGAAGGATGGCAGGGTAATTAAGCCTGGTTTTAATGAGGAACTGGACAGGCTTCTTCTTTCTTTTAAAAGTATAAGAGACTGGATTTCTTCTTTAGAAGATATTGAACGAAACAAAACGGGTATAAAGTCTCTTAAGGTCAGGTTCAATAAAGTTTTTGGTTACTATATAGAGGTCTCTAATTCACAGAAGGATCTGGTTCCTGAACATTACATAAGAAAACAGACCTTAACCAGTGCAGAGAGGTTTATTACCCCTGAATTGAAAGAAAATGAAAGTGTATTATTACATGGTGAAGAAAAGCAGCGTGAACTGGAGATTAAAATTTATGAAGATATAGTTTCGGAGATCAGAAAATATATACCTCACCTCCAGGACCTGGCTGAAGTTGTGGCTGATCTGGACTGTTTACAATCTATAGCTACAACAGCACTTAAAAATAATTATGTTCGTCCGAAATTTGATAAACCAGATAACCTGACCCTTAAAATAAGGAATGGCAGACACCCTGTTCTGGAGAAGAATATCAGCTTTGATTATATAGCCAACAATGTTTATATGAATAATGAAGTAGACCGCTTTATCCTGATAACAGGCCCGAATATGGCAGGTAAATCTACTGTTATGCGTCAAGTCGCCTTAACTGTAATTATGGCTCAAATTGGTAGCTTTGTTCCTGCAGACAGCTTCTGCTGTTCACTTGTAGACAGGCTTTTTACACGTATCGGAGCACAGGACAACCTGTACTTCGGGCAAAGTACTTTTATGGTGGAGATGCTTGAAACAGCAACTATACTTCATAATGCAACAAAAAACAGTTTGATAATATTAGATGAGATAGGGAGAGGTACATCTACATTTGATGGTATGAGTATTGCTGGAGCAGTAACTGACTATATTCATAACAGGATTGGCGCAAGAACAATGTTTGCAACGCATTACCATGAACTGACAGTGATGGAAAAGACTTTTTCCGGGTTGCGTAATTATAGTATGAAGATAACCGAATCAGAAGATGATATAGTATTTAACTATAAGCTCATCAAAGGTCCTGCGGATAAAAGTTATGGTATACATGTTGCGAAAATGGCCGGTGTTCCTTATGAGGTAATTGAGCAGGCCGGGAGTTTTTTAGCGGGCTTTGAAAGAGAAGGTATTACATATCTTCAGAACAGGCATAACTCTCAGCAGATGAAGTTATTTTAATAATGGTGTCCTGGTCATTAATAGATGAAAAGGAAAATAGAAAAGCTGTATGGTTAAAAAAAAATATTATGTTGTTTTAGAGGGCAGGTGTCCTGGCATATATGATAACTGGATGGAATGTAAAAAACAGGTTAATGGCTTTTCAGGGGCAAAATACAAATCATTTGAACAAAAATCTTTAGCTGAAGAAGCCTTTAACAAAGGATTGTTTGAAAAAAAATTAATACTTCCTGTTAAATATGAAAACCGTGATATTAATACGGACAGTTTAGCTGTTGATGCTGCCTGTAGCGGTAATCCAGGTGCCATGGAGTATCGTGGTATTTATATCAGGACTGGTGAGGAGATTTTCAGGCAGGGCCCTTTTCCAGGTGGTACTAATAACATAGGTGAGTTTCTGGCAATAGTTCATGCTTTAGCATATCTTAAAGAAGAAGATATGCTTATTCCTGTTTATACAGATTCAAAAACTGCAATCAGCTGGTTAAGAAAAAAAAAGGTTAATACGGCTCTGGAAAGAACAGTGAATAACCATAAAATTTTCGAACTGATTAATAGAGCGTGTAAATGGCTGGATAAAAACCGGTATAGTAATAAAATAATAAAGTGGGATACTAAAGTACTGGGTGAGATACCGGCTGATTTTGGCCGAAAGTAGCATAAGACTGAGTTTTTGTTTATGGAAGGAGAGTTTATGAAGACTAAAATATTTTATTTTTCCGGTACAGGTAATTCTTTTCAGATTGCTCGTGACTTAGCCTGTGAACTGGAAAATACAGAAATTATATCCATATCAAAAATATTTAGGGCTTGCTGACGCAGCCCAATCATCAAAAAAACAAAAGAACTGAGAAAAGAAGAGATGAATAGCATCCAAAAAACACATTCAATTTATCAAGTTAAGTTAAAG
>JAAEMD010000500.1 GCA_024225875.1 bacterium | reverse complement strand
TCATTATTATCATTATTATCTATACTCTTTGTATCAAACTGGTTCAAAACTGTGATAATGTCCGGTCCAGTGATTGAGTGTTTACTTTCCTTTATCTTTTCATCTATATTCGCGATAAATGAAGCTAATGCTAAATCTATGTAAGGTGTTTTGTTCGATGATTCAGGTTTACTGCAAAAATCCACTAAACCCTTTAAAAGATCTCTAATGAAAGTAACATAGTATCGAAATAAACCAGTATCCATATTTTTTACAGCTTTCATTACCTCTGCACTGTTAACCGAATCATTAATAATAGTCTTTTCAAATGGTTTCTTATTTATACAAGTTGCAAATTCTTTTTCTATACTAGACAACCTGATGACTGGTAAATCAATACAGATATAACTTAGTAGAACTTCCTTGTCTTCAGGAAATGATGACATTGATAATATATCTATACCCCTGCATAATTCTTTATTTGAGTCTCTTGATTTTATTTCAAGTACTTGTCCACGAGCACCAGCAAATTGCCAGGTGGCCTTCAGTGTTTTAGCTGTAGATAAAGGGCTATAACATATACCTGAAGAGGTACTGTTAATGATCATTCTATCGTCCATTCCAACATAAAATGTCCTGTTCCCCATGGGCTGTGAATATTTATGAACTGTAAAAAGAAAACTGCTTCTCCAGTGACAGAATTCTTCATGTCTTTTTTTAAGCTCTTTTATCTCTTCTTCAATCTCTATAAGCAGCTCTTCTTGATCAGGGATAACGAAATCAGGGTCAGTAGATTTAAAGTAATGATCCATAAATACTGCTTTACTTCTTACAGGAGACCTGAACAGTTTTTTAAAATCACTTTCAATTACCTTAGTATTTGTATAAAGCAATATACTCATAAGTTCTGGTGTTTTTATTGCGTCACCTTCTTTCCAGCTTATAGTTTTCTTTGTTAATGGATCTTCAAATTCACCGATTCCATTGCTCTTCAAATTTCTAACTCTAATTGATTTTCTCTCTACACAAAGTTCACTTAATACCTGATTCCATTGTCCAATTGATAAAGGATGAAATGAAGTACTTAAAACCTCCTCTTTTATATTTTTGAATTTAGGTTTAATCGTCTTGAATGTATCAGGAATATTGTTTTTGTCATATGGGAGCTCAGCGTTATACTCATAAAAAGTCATAGCTTTTACAATAAAATAATAAAAATTGTCTTGTCCACTCTGTATTTTATTAAACCATTTTATAGCGCTGCTACTTCCTGAGTAAGTATTGAATAATGTTTTTTTATTCGACTTATATTCTTTTGATTTTAAGATAGTTTCTGAGCTTTTAATATTTATACTTACAATTTTTTTATTCAATGCACTGGATCCCATTTTTGTCAGTTTTATAATATATCATCTAAAATCTTTAGTGTCGGACATTTTATTTTGGAACAGCTATATCATCTAAAATCTTTAGTTCGATAACAGCTTTTCATTGTCTTTAATATTTTTTGCTTAACAGTACATTCCCAGCCTGTTAATTCTGATTTTTCATTTATTCTCTCACTAATATCCTCTGTACTGATCAAAAGCAGTAGCTTTACAATACAGTTCTTAAGCACTGAATTGTATCTATCACTGCTTTTATCATTGTGAAAAATAATTGGTTTCAGCTTTAAATTATTTATAGATTGTTATTATTTATTATCGATTTTTTTATAAAAAAATTGCAATAAAAACTTCACAGACGGGAATGTAAGGCCAAACAAGTAAAAATTCAAACATTGAATGACACATATATTAAGAGAGATTTTAGACAAAGTTAATCTGGAGCGATCAGAGTTGGGTTTAAAGAACTATTTGCAGGATTACTTATTGTTTTTTACCATGTTTTGCCTTATTTGCTATCAACACTATTGTGGGACAGTTTGTAGTGTTTATTTGCCAGAAGCAGAAAAATGCTGATTTTTTTAATCTGCCTGCAACATTTATATTGACATCAAATTTTTAATTAAGCTATTATCCCGTCATGAAAACTATATATTTTGATTATTTAGTTATTGGCAGCGGCATTGCAGGATTATCTGCTGCCAGTAAATTATCAAAAAAAGCCCGGACAGCCATATTGACAAAAAGCTCTATTCAGGAAAGCTCTACACAGTACGCACAGGGAGGCATAGCTGCTGCACTGCATGAGGATGATACACCTGTCTTTCATATGCAGGACACCATCAAAGCTGGTGACGGTATATGCAATAAAGAAGCTGTAAATATTCTTGTTAAAGATGGCCCTGATAGAGTTAAGGAATTAATATCCATGGGAGCAAATTTCGATAAGATAGGAAATGACTTCGATTTTTCATATGAAGCCGCCCATTGTAGAAGAAGGATTTTGCATGCAGCTGATTCAACAGGTAAAGAAATCGAAAAAACGCTGGGCAATAATATTTTAAAAAATGAGAATGTTACCTTTTTTGAAAATACATCAGTTATTAAGCTTCTTATCAAAAACAATGAATGTCAAGGCTGCATCGCCATAAAGAAAAACAAAATATATATCTTTTATGCAAAATCAGTTGTACTCGCAACTGGAGGGTGCGCTCAGGTCTACTCCAGAAATACAAACCCAACAGTATCAACAGGAGATGGTATAGCCCTTGCTTATAAAGCTGGCTGTAGTTTACAAGACATGGAGTTCATACAGTTTCATCCTACTACCCTTTATCTTGGTGATAAAAAACCTATTTCATTATTTCTCATTTCAGAAACCGTGCGGGGAGAGGGTGCTGTACTCAGAAACATTCCAGGAAAAAGATTTATGCCGGACTATCATCCGGACGCAGAGCTTGCACCAAGGGATATTGTGGCCAGAGCCATTCATAACGAAATGAAAAAAACCGAAGCTCAGCATGTATTTTTAGATCTTTGGGGTTTAAAAAAAGATGCTGGAAGCAGATTCCCTAATATTTATAAAAGGTGCCTTGAATCAAAAATTGATATTACCAGAGACTTCATTCCGGTTGCACCTGCAGCCCATTATTTTATGGGCGGCATTAAAACAGATATCAATGGAAAAACAGATATAAAAAGACTTTATGCTGCCGGGGAAGTTGCTTCAATCGGATTACATGGAGCAAACAGGCTCGCCTCAAATTCATTACTGGATGGGCTCGTCTTTGGTTACCGTGCAGCAACTGATGCTCTGAAAAATACAGAAGTAAAATCAGTATTAAAAATAAATGAGATCGAAAAATCAATAAAAGATGACTATATATCAGAACAAACATACTCCAGAATCATTGCCATAAAACAAAATATAAGAGAAGTAATGTGGAGCAATGCAGGTATAATAAGAGATGGAAAAACACTAAACCAGGCGGTATCTATTTTACAGGAAATGGACTGGATACTAAATATAAATACTTTTAAAGAAGCCATATTTGAAGTTCAGAATATGCTTAATGTTGCTAAATTAATTACTAAATTTGCTCTTGAACGTCAAGAGAGCAGAGGTGGGCACTTCCGCTCCGACTTCCCTCAGAAAGATGATATAAACTGGAAGTATCATATATCACACAGTATTAATGATGATGCTTTATAGCTGTTCCAAAATAAAATCTCCGACACTTAAAGTTTTCAAATGACTTCGTTTATGTACGTCTGTACACAGCACTCAGACATTTAAACGGACAGTTCAATTTGTACCAGCTATATAATCTTCAAACTGGCCCACAATAGTGTTGATAAAGTTCCAGTAATTAATAAAAAAACTTAGTCCTGCCGCGAGTATGCTATAATAATCCTGTTGTTTCTATAAACCAGTACAAAGGGGAATGTATGATGTTTAAAAATAATCCTGTCTTTCAGTGGATAAACAGAACTTTCAAAAAAGAAGTTGCTAATCCCATAAATACCGGGATTGAAAATAAAAAAAAGCCGGATTCGACTAATTATTACCCAGTAATTGTCCGCAAAACAATGATTACCGATAACATTGTAAAAATTGAAACAGGTCGTAACTTTGACGAAACCACACAAAAGATGACAGGATCACTGGCGCTGGATATTGAAAACCATAGAGAAGTTGAAGCAGTTCTTTTTGATTACATGGAAAAGCAAAGATACTTTTTTATGATTGATCTAAGTAATATCTTTTATATTGATGCTGCCGGATTATGGACACTGGCTATTCCAACAATAAAAGCTTTTCGAGCCGGACGGCGTGCAATTTTTTTAAATCCTACAGACGAAGCCAGGAAAATACTGATTCAAACAAAAGTAGCAGACAAAGTTCCAATGACCTGGGATGAAGAAGAGGCCATTGCTTACTTAAAATGTACTTATGCACGTGGAGACTGGCCTTAGTTTAGAAGCTATTTATTTATAAAATTTCGGTTTTCAGGTAATATTAATTCACTTTTTTTATTGGTACAGGTAGAATCGCCCTGAAATATAAGGAGGCAAAATCATGTCTAAACATAAAGAATTTATTTTTAATAACGCCTCAGAAAACACCGAAAATCTATCTGAAATTGATCAGGTCAGTAAAAACCACGATATTCAATTAATGCAAACCCAGTCGGAAATAGAAACAAATGATAAAGAAGCAGCCACTATACGTGCAGAAGACCTTGCTTTCAAGGTTACTCAAAAAAATGGAGATGTAGAAGAAAGACTGTATTTTTCGGATGTGGATAAAGTATCTGGCAAAAAAAAAGTCTTAAAAGCTGAAGATATTGCTTTTAAGATAGTTAAGAAAGACAACTTAGATGATATTGGAAATATTGATGAAAAAGAGAAAGCAATATTTTCTGTGTGTTTAACTATTATAAATAAATGTGTAGATATTTTAGATAAGTATGAGTACATTTCCTTCTCAGATAAATCGTACGCAAATTTCGAAAAAGAATATTGGAACATAATAAATGGCCTGGAAGAAGCAATATCTAAGTATGAAACCACTGCCAGAAAAGAAAAAATCAAAAATATTTTCAGGGGTAAAATATACTACTATTATAATCAATCTGTTACTGTAAGCAGAGCTTTTGGAAAGCCTTTTGGATATCCAGGTGACTATATACTCCTACAGTACCTATACGATAATAAAATTGTATCTAAAACAAATATTGGCAAGTATTACGATCAAATGTTCTTAACAGACCCGCTTTCAATAGCTGTCATTGATCGTGTAAACATAATGAGCAAGAAAATAGGTGAATACATTATAAGCTCAAAGAAGAGTGAAATCAATATTTTAAATATTGCTTCTGGCTCAGGGTTCGATTTAGTCAACCTAATAAAACATAAATACGAAAAAACAGTAAATATTTATTGTTTTGATCAAGAGCTTTACTCGCTATTATATTGCAACAATAGACTTAAAGATGCTAACGAAAAAATTAATTTTAAGTTTTTTAAAGAAGATATCAAAAACTTTTTTAAAAATTGGAATCAGGATATTAAGTTTGACTACATATACAATATTGGATTGGCTGACTACCTTCCAGATAGAATTTTAAAAGCTCTTATGCAACATGCTATAAACCTTCTCCAGAAAAATGGAACTTTTGTTTTGGCTCATAAAGATTATACTAAATTTCCTTATCAATTCCCTTCCTGGACTTGTAATTGGAATTTCTTTCACCGATCCTTGAATGATTACCATAATTTTATTAAAGAAAATTTAACAGGGTTTAGTTCATATGATATTACATTTGAATCAGATAAGCAGATCATATATTTTGGAGAGTTTAAAAAGTAAATGAGCTTTTATTCCCTTTCAGGCTTAATAAACTTCATCACATCTCTTTCAATGACTCTATTAGTGATAAACAAAAGACCTGACTTAAAAAAATATATTTTCTTGAATCTCAGTGTTGCTTTTTGGAGCTTCTTTTATGCAATCTGGCTGTTATCCAATGAATTTGCATATGCAAATATACTTGTTAGATTTGTGTTTACAGGAATGGTTTTAGTTCCAATTTCTTTTTTACATTTTTGCTATGAAATATCTAAAAAAGAAGAAAACAGAATACTAATAGCTATCAACTGGTTTTTTGCCTGTTTTTTTGTAGCTGTTAATTTTGTTTCTGATTTAGTTATAAAAGAAATATCTCCCATATTGGATTTTATGTTTTGGCCTCGTGCTGGCATCCTTCTTCCTTTATATTTACTTTATTTTTCTTTTAATGTTTTTCTTGGACATTCAATATTAGCGAAAAACTACTCTTTTAATAAAAAACTAAAATGGATATTTATTGCAACCTCTATTGGTTTTTCTGGAGCTGCAACAAACTTTTTTTTATTCTATTCTATTAAAATCCCTCCTTATGGCAATATTCTAACTTCCT
>JAAEMD010000499.1 GCA_024225875.1 bacterium | reverse complement strand
TGTTAAAATATATAATGTAAAGCTATGAAAAAATTAGCATTTGCACCCGTAACAGGGTCAATTATTTAAATCGAAAATAGTCCGATTAATTTAATAAAAAGAGTAAAAATCAGGTTCAATAAAGTAATTAGAGCTTTTAAACACTATTTATAAGGATTTAAGCTTTAGAGTTAATTCAAGGCTAAAAATTACATTCAATGGCTTTTTTTAGCCAAGGTCGCGCTTCGATGGACAATGATTTTGTTTCTAAGGTTTCTTCAGGTATGAGCGCGACTTCTATCTCGAGCGGCTTAGCAATATACTTTTGTAAAAGCCTTTGCAGTCCAGCCTCATCAATACTTTCAAATTTTTGCTTTAAGACACCTCTTTGCACTGTAGTATGCTTATACCCACTGAGTTGAACTTCGCTGAAAGCATTTACCCATGCAAAATAGGCATTTTTAGCATCACTATTATATTTGTCGACTAATTCTTTCACTCTAGGCAATGCGCGGTTATACATATCCTGATCTTCTAAAAGAGCAAAAGTAAACAATAAATTTATACCTGAATTTAACTCGCCATTTTCATATTGGCTGATCTGAAAATTACGATATGCCGCTTTAAAAAACCGATTTGCCTTTGTAACTTCATCGAATTCAAGTGCCATGACACCCAAGTTATTATTTAAGATCGCTATAGCCTTTTTATTATTAACTAGTTCAGCCAGTTCGAGCGTGCGTTGAAAATAATCTTGTGCTTGACTGTTTTTCGCATAATGGCGAGCTATACCTCCTAAGCTATTGAGTGTTTTCATTTTGTCTGTCGCATTATTCGCACTCCTCAATGCACAAAGTAGCGCTCCCTCAGATTGGGAATAAAAACCACCTCTTCTCAACCATACTCCAAGGTTATAGAGAATATTGAAACGCCTTTCTTGGAATGCATTATCATCTACATGACTAAAAAGGGATGCAAAAGCAGGCTCAGACGATTGGTGTTCATGCAGCAATAAAGACGCGAGAATCTTTAAATGATGATACTCGATAATTAAGTCATCACTTTTTAGTTTTTCCGGATCAATTTTTTTAAGTAAAAGTGATGTTTTTTGAGGGTTCGAATTAAGAAAATAAGCAGCCTCATTTATTCGATATTCATCATCTTGAACGGCTTTTTCTGCAAAAACAGGTGAAATAAAGACACTTAAAAACAGAATTAAAACAAAGCGGATGATAGTCATAATAATATCTTGCTAAGGTGAACCATCTCTATCATAAATAACTTTATGATGACTTTAGCAGTTAAATTGTAAACATATGTTAAATTTAG
>JAAEMD010000498.1 GCA_024225875.1 bacterium | reverse complement strand
TCCCTGTATTTCTATAAAAAAGAGAAACACTGGCTATCTGCATTTTTTTTAAGTCTGGGCATTCTGTTTAAGATTTTTCTTATACCGTTGATTCTTACACCGATTTTGTCAAAAGAATATAAACTTTTTCTAAAAATATCAGTATGTACGCTGGCTCTGGTACTCATTTCTGTTATGCTGTTTGGTTTTCAGGCACACCTTGACATATTGAACGCGATGTCCTCGATATCAACTAAAATAAGGCTCTATGGTCTCAAAATACCTTTTATATCTGACGGATTTTCAGGTTATCAGGACTTTTTCTGTAAACTTGTTCTGGCCGGTTTATTAACAAAAAGCATGGTGTTGCCTCTTACGCTGATTACAGCTTTATTCTATTGCTGCGTTACCTTCTATCTTTTTTATATAATGTTTCAGGTTACATCCGGAAAACCTTATGATGTTAACAATTACATTAAGATTTTTGCCAGTATTCTGGTATTATCCATAGCATTTATGTTCAGGTTCGATCAGGGCCTTTTACTGCTTGTTATTGTCCCGTTTCTGGCTCTTAAAG
>JAAEMD010000497.1 GCA_024225875.1 bacterium | reverse complement strand
TATAGCTGTTCCAAAATAAAATGTCCGACACATAAGTTTTCAAATGGCTTCGTTTATGTACGCCTGTACACATGCGCTCAGCCATTTAAACGGACATTTCATTTTGATTCTGCTATAAGGCATCACTTTAAAGGCCCTTTAATGTAAACTGGCCCACAATAGTGTTGATGAATTAGTTCTAAGTTATTTAGTTCGAAGTTCTAAGTTCTAAGTTATTAAGTTCTAAGTTATTAAGTTCTAAGTTCTAAGTTATTAAGTTCTAAGCTGGTCAACATCTTTAAACATAGAACTTATATCTGGTACAAATTGAACTGTCCGTTTAAATGGGGACTTGCAGTTTCACAAGCCTGCATTAACGAAGTCATTTGAAAACTTTAAGTGTCGGACATTTTACTTTGGAACAGCTATATGACGTTTATATACAGGGTATTTATCAACACTATTGTGGGCCAGTTTGTAATACTTCAGCTACAATCTCCCAAAATACTACATTCTAGAGCTTATTTTCCTATTCTTATGTGTCCGATAGTCTGCATTTCTATCATTAGATTTTCTTTTATTCGAGGTATTTTTATTATCATGTCGCAAACAATATTTTTGTCTAAAATCGTTCGGCCTGAAATGAACTACAATTTTATTCTTAAAGTTCTTTTTAAAATCTTCAGTAATCTGATTTAAATAATAATTATTATCTGGATTGTTTTTAGCCATGTCGTTAACAAAGTTCAAACATTTCGCATAAAAAGAAAACCTGAGCTGCAGGCTCATTCCAAAATTTTGCATAAATTCCCGCCCTTCTCCACTATTTACATAAGAAAACCAGAATTCGTTTTTCATATCTGCATATAATTTGCTCCTCTCTATCATAGAAAGACAATAAATAGAGTACATAGTCCATGGTTTAAGGTTTTTCACTTTTTCAGGGCTAAGATTAAAATTATCGATATTTTTAATCAGGTACTCTCCTACTTTAACGTTGAATAAAGAGCAGCCTTTTTTCGCCTGAACAATTTTTTCAAGAATTTTCGATATATATTTATCTGCCATATTTCTATCCATATTTTTAAAAGGTTTAAATAAAAGTGAACAGTAAAGGTAACAGGTTTTATTTGCATGATGTATCGAATCTTTATCATCTCCTGATAAGGATTCACTAATAAAATTAAAAGAATTTATAGCATCATCCATGTCTTTTGTAGTCATTTTATTCATTTTTATTATTTTTTGAATAAAATCAAGAATATTTCTCAGTTGCGTTTTCTTAAATTTAGCATATTCGTGATTTTTAATACGGTAGTTGCTATAAGTTTTAGGAGGACATGGTGAAACATAACTACTCTCCATTTCTTTATTTAAATATTTATCACATATTTTAATTAAGTTTTTGAAAGTTCTGTTAATATATTCAGGAGTTTTTTTATGATCAACTGTTAAATCCAACATATCCAGAGCAGTATTAGTCAACATCGTAGCTTGATACGTTATTGTATTAAAGTATTTCACTGATTCTCCAAATTTACGGCAGTGCATAATAAAAAGTTCGTGCTCAAATAAAGACTCCAGCAGCTTACAAGTTTCTCTAGCTATTACGCCCTTTTCACTCCTGTTTCTGGACAATTGCAGTTTCGTATGTACTTCCAGCTTTGATTCAATTAAGTCATAACTGTGAAATTTTAATATATCACTGGTCAGTTTATTCCCAATTGATACACAATATTGCATTTGATAATAAACAGGCATTTCCATAATCTTTTGTTGCGTAAAGAATCTATGTGCCGTATATCTTGAATGCTTTACATATTCATTTTGAATCACCTCGAAAATACTATCATCGTATTTATTGCTGTATAATAATATTCCAGACTTTTTCTGGAAACTCTGGAAAAAATCTTGAAAATCATTATGAAGCAAGTCCATCTTATATATCGGGTGCTTATATTTATTGCTATCAAAATCATCATCGAATTTTTTAAGGATTTCATCATAGTTCTTTTCACTTTTAAGATTGCTACTGCTATCTTCGTTTTCTATGATTTGCTTAATATTAAAACTTAAACTTCCAGAATATCTGGCCATCCATAAACTTACTAAATCTTTATATGAATCAAGTATTTTTTCACAATATTTTCTGATATTATTTTTGTAATCCTCATCGTTTTTAATATTATCATTAATACCAGCATCATTGATTTTAATATCATTATCAGCATCCTGCTCTTCCATTTTTTTCTCTCTGAAAGAGTTAAGCTCTTCGAACAGAATCCTTTTATTGGATTCGTAAAGTCCAGTGGCTTCACTGATTAAGGATTCAGTAATATTGCTATTACCCATATCTGGCAGTAATCTCGTAAAAATAAAATTATTGTTACCGCTTTTAGTATCTTTGTCCCTAAAAATGTTTTTTAATATCTTTTCAATTCTACCTGATATTTTATTAGTAATTTGAAAAGGATTTGTAAAAAAAACATTTGCATATTTAATCTCCTTGTACCTGTCATTAGTGATTTTGTTTATGTGGGAAGGATTTTTCGACATTGGCATAAGGTAACATCTTTCATTGAAGATCTGCAAAACTTCATCTGGCCCTGAATCTTTACTTATATTAAAACTGTGACGGTTTCCAACTGCTGTATGGTAGTTTATCATATACTCAGATCTACTACTGTTATCATTAATTATTAATTTCCATCCCACCATAGAAGACTCAGGAGAAAAATAATTGCGCCCCCTTATATCCTGTACCATCCTTAAGCTACCTGGTTCCAGTGTAGTATGACTATGATTGTAACTATCAATGTATACGATTTTAAATTTTTCTACTGGATGAGTATCTTCTTTTTTATTTGATGCAACAAAGTGCAAATGTCCTGTACTCTGCATAGTTAGCGGGTCAAATAATTCCATACTATTCTCATAATAAAACGTACCTTTACCTTTCTCCTTTTTTCCAATTTCATAACTCTTTCTTTTACTTATCGTCTTGACATGACTCAAGGTTGAAAAAGCGTTAATCACAAGTCCATTATTTTTACAGGTAATAGTAATATACTGTTTAGAATCACTATTACTCCTGGAAGGAGCTCTGGAAAGAGTTTCTGGTAAAATATCAATTTGTTGACACTCCAGTAATTTCATGGCTTGATCAAATGAGAGTTCTGTTTTTTTTACATCTACAAATATCCTCTCTCGCGCCATTTTATAAATTATGAAATTAAGTAGTTGTTCATTAATTTTCTTAACGATATTTTCATCTGCAAGAAGTTTCCCATAAAACCCTTTTGAAAAAATATAGTATCTTTTTGCTAAAATATTAACGGTTTCGTTGGTTTTTGTAATATAGTCCTCAATAATATTATGATTATTTAACTTTATCAGCATCATCACAGTTCTCTTGAAGTAATGAGCAAAGTCAGACTTTATCTGAAACCTTTCTTGTTGAGTACGGTGCCCGGCTTTTCTTTCGTATTTATCATTTCCTGAATAGTTATTGTTGTAACAAAAAAGTTCATAGTTGTCTAAACTGTAGTTATCGTACAGCTTCTTTAAAGCTGAGCTACAAAATTCTGCATTAATTTCAGGCAAATCAGTATTTAAAAGCATGACTGAGTCTACCATTCTCAATATCAGCTCAATTCTTATAGATTCAAAAAAGGAGTTATTAAACAGCTCGCGTGAAGAATGCTGCTTTATTATTAAGTCCAGAATGGAATCCAGTTTTTTTGCAGCGTTTCTATAAGAGCTTCTGGATATGCTTTCATTTTCAATTTTTTTAATGCTGCTGCTGGCTTTTATAATGGCCTTATTAAGGTTGTTTATCAATAATTCTTTACTGGCCTCCAGTGTACTTATATTTTTATAAACGAAATCATTGAGTTCTGATAAGGCATGCTCTACTTCTTTCTGAAGTTCGATAGTAGTTTGAAACGAGTCCTGTTCAGTATTTACGTTACTGACATTGTTGTTTTGCATGTCAATATCATTCTCTGCTTTATCTGATTTGATATTCCTGGTTTTTTTAATACTTTTGTCACTTACTTTTTCTGGAGATAATGCAGTCTTTTTATCATTTATCATTTGAATATCATTATCATCAGCATTATTATTGATCATTTGAACATCATTATTTTCATCTCTATTTAATACAAAGGGTTGTTTTTCCGTATTAAAGTTGTCTTGAATTAATGGAGTATTCTGTTTTTTTTCTACAGCATGCCTGATATTTTTATTAGATCGATTATTAACAGTATTACCTGCTAAAAAAGGTGCTTTGACAATTGACTTTCCTTCATTGAAATTATGATTGCAGTAGTAGGAAGTCATATTGCGTGCCTGCATAAAATAATCTTGACATTTATCATCGTATTCACTGACAGGGAGTGCCAGGGTACTGTTAGATCTAATCAAATTATATATTTTCCGTATACACTTTTTCGAAAAGTCACATGTTGGAAAGTTGTGTATGAAATAATAGATTAGTGAAAAAAAGTCTCTCATTTTAAGACCGGATAAATGATTTTGTTTTGTAGTATTCAGTATATGTTGTAAAAATTCTTTTGGATAAAGTGGACCATTTGTATTTTCATCATACTCTCCTGCCAGTTCCTGCTGTAATACAAATTCAAAAAAATTTTTCCAGATTTTACCAACAGCTTTCATATCCTCTTCACATTTTATTGAAACAGTTACTGGTTTACTGTTATTCAGTGTTATATCAATTGTCATATTAAAAACGTCAGTAAACAGTGTCTTTTGCAACATAATTCCAGAAGAGTATATCTGTTTATCATTCATTAAATTCATACCCAGAATTTTATTGTAAATACTTTTCTCATATCGTTCTTTAGGCATATCGTTTAAGTCCCTGCTCAACTCAAGCAATGGAGTATATAAAAGATCTTTCCCTTTTTTAAAGATTGCTTTTGATTCGTTTACTGTACTGTCATAATAGTATTTAAAATTAGACTTTAAACGACACGTTAAATTTATATAGAGCTGATTAAGTACCCAGCTTCCTTTAATCTCTTTCAGGTTTTTTGGCTGTTCATTATAGAAAGCAGGTAAATTGATGACTTTTTTATTATATGACTTTTTAACATTAGAAAGAACAACATAAACATCATTTTCATGAGGTTGAAATGTTATTATGAGATTGCATGTTTTATAAATTTTTTTGTTTTTAATGATTGTTTCCTGAGGGTTATTAATATTCATAGTTGGAATAATTTCTTCTGCTTTGCAGTTTGATAAAAAAATAATTCCATGACGTTTTTCTTTAAATACTACATTATTTTTCGAATAATACCGCTGTAAATTTTCAAGGTTTTTCTGGTACTCGTTTTGAGTTTTATACTTAGAATCAACAACATCAACGTCTTCTGAAACTCCTGGTTCTTCTTGAAAGAGGATCGCACACAGATTCGGCTCTCCTTTTTTATTACTTTCAATCTTAAATACGGAAAAAACAGCAGTACTATCTTGATAGGACTCTACATATCCCATATCCTGAAGTATTGTCTTCAGAAGCTTATTCATTGACATATGAAGATGACTATATACAGGGTTTGCCGGGTCAGAAATTGTTCTTATACAGTTTTTTAGAGCAGAATTAATTAAAGGTTGTGGCTTTTTATTATAAATTTCAATCCCTTTTTCTGCTTCATTACTAACTCCAGTGTCATCATGCACCAATTGATTATTATAGCTGTCAATTGCAACAATTTTCTTAATCATAGCGTTAAAGATTAATCCTTAAAAAAAAATTAATCAACTGTTTTTATTTAAAATCCCCCGAATTTAAGAAAAGCTATAACTGGATTTTTGCAACAAATCATCTCCGGAACATAATGTTTATTTGCCAGAAGCAGAAAAGTGCTGAGTTTTTTAGTTCTAAGTTCTATGTTTAAAGATGTTAACCACCTTAGAACTTAGAACCAGATAACTTAGAACTTCGAACTTAATAACAGGGCAATCGCACTAAAACATATCCCTCCTGTCATTTCCTACCCCTGTCATTCCCTACCCCTGTCATTCCCGCGAAGGCGGGAAACCATTGTACATTTTGAATAAACATTCTTTATCGTTAAAAATATAAAATATAACGAAAGGAGAATAGTTTATGAAAAAAAGACAAGAAACTAGTATAACCATAAGTGGCTGTATTATCACTATTGATGCGAT
>JAAEMD010000496.1 GCA_024225875.1 bacterium | reverse complement strand
TATAGCTGTTCCAAAATAAAATGTCCGACACATAAGTTTTCAAATGGCTTCGTTTATGTACGCCTGTACACATGCGCTCAGCCATTTAAACGGACATTTCATTTTGATTCTGCTATATGTTACAAGTTTAAATAGCCCTGATTTGCAAATCATTGCTGCTTATCACCAATTGTTTCAAGTTGAGGCATCGTTTCGAATGGCAAAGTCAGATTCAAAAGCCAGGCCTGTTTACCATCGTAAACGTGATTCAATTGAAGCTCACCTCACGATTGTATTTGCCGCCATGGCTATTTCCAAATCTATTGAATCTAAAACTGGAATTAGTATTAGAAAGTTTGTTCAATTGTTAAGGCCCATTCGGTCAGGCACTATTTCTATTAATGGTCGTGAACATATTGCTGAAGGAGAAGTCCCCAATAATATTAAAAAAATGATTGGTAAATTATCAGGACACTAATTTGCGAAACTCAGGAGGATTAAAAAAGCATTTTGGAGGGATAAAATCTAATGTAGAAGTTTCTTACAGAAACTATTTGCAACTATTAAAAAATAAATTATATTGATTGTATTGTATTTAATATTAATATAATTTGCTTTAATTATGAAAGGATGTGGTTTTCTATGAAAAAAACAAAAATTCGTTTATTTATTGGTTTAATAAGCTTTGTTTTATATTCTTTTTTTATTTATGCCCCAATCTTCCCGTCAATATCAAATAATTTATGGGATGAACTTTTTACGGGAACAAAACCATCATTGGAAAAACTTATCAATGATTACGACAAAAATCCTTCCAAAGAATATCAAAAATCAGATATTTTAAAAATAATTGGAATTGCCTGGCATAATCTAGGACATCTTGGTCAGACAGGCGCAGGAGAAAAATCATTTAAATATCTTGAAAAAGCATCTAAGTTAATGTCAGATGATATGGAGATTTTAGCATATATGGGAAGTGCAGAGACTTTAAAAGCAAGAGATGACTGGTTCCCAATTTCAAAATTAATGGGTGTTAACAGCGGTGCTTCTAAAATTGATAAAGCAATAGAAAATGATCCTGACAATGTAATTGTAAGACTTGTTCGAGCAAATAATAGTTTAGCATTGCCTTCTTTTTTTTAATCGTGAAAAGTATGCAAAAGAAGATTTATTGTATCTGGAAAAAGCAAATGATAATGCTAACCTGAATATACCACCAGATACATTGTCAAATATTTACTTAATGCTTGGCAAAATATTTCGAAAAGAAGAAGGTAAGCTTCAAGATGCGATCGTATATTTTGAAAAATCAGCACATGTCGCACCAGATTCAACATACGGAAAAGAAGCCAGAGAAATGGTGGTTTTATTGAGTGATTAATTATGACTAAACAAATAATAAATTTAAAAAATATTGATAAAGAATACAAATTGGGACAGACTAAAATAACAGCTTTAAAAGATGTTAGTCTTGATATTCAAGCTGGTGAGTTTATCTCGGTTTGTGGGCCATCTGGATCTGGAAAAACTACACTCTTAAATATCATTGGATGTTTAGATACCCCTACAAAGGGTAATGTTAAGATTATAGAAAAAGATGTTATCAATTATTCAGATGCAAAACTATCTGAACTGCGCAATAAATATATAGGTTTTATTTTTCAATCCTTTAATCTTATTCCAGTACTTTCAACTTTTGAAAACGTAGATTACCCATTAGTACTTCTTGGAATGAAGAAAAAACAAAGGCAAGAAAAAGTACACGCCATTCTTTCAGAAGTAGGTTTGTATGATCATAAAAAACACAGGCCAGATGAACTTTCCGGAGGGCAAAGGCAACGAGTTGCAATTGCAAGGGCGCTTGTGACAAATCCAAAGCTGGTATTAGCAGATGAACCTACAGCAAACTTAGATCATAAAACAGGTGTTGCAATTCTTGATCTAATGCAGAAAATGAATGAGGAACACAACTGCACCTTTATTTTTTCAACTCATGATCCAGAAGTGATGAAATACGCAAAGAAAATTTATCATCTTAGAGATGGAGAAATACAAAAGCAAGGGAAAAGGTCATGAAATTCTTTAAGTTAGCTTTAAGAAATGTTTTTAGGAATAAAAGAAGAACATCTATTACTTTCCTGTCCATCATAGCAGGAATGATTGCTCTAATAGTATTTGGCGGATTTGTTGAATACTCGTTTTGGGGACTTAGAGAATCTACGATTCATTCACAACTAGGCCATATACAAATTTTTAAAAAAGGTTATAGCGAAAAAGGAAGAAGTAATCCAGGTGAATATTTAATAAAAGATTTTCGATCAATCGAAAAGAAACTTTATCGCCTGCCTGAAATTGAACTAGTTACTGCTCGACTTTCTTTTTCAGGTCTTATAAGCACCGGTGAAAAAACACTAACCTGTAAAGGATTTGGCGTTATTCCAGAAAGAGAAAAAAAATTAGCAAGTTTTGAAACACTAAAAGAAGGAAGCCATTTATCAGCAGAAAATAAAGATGAGATTCTAGTTGGTGTTGAACTAAAAAAATCTTTAGGGGCAAATATGGGTGATTACCTAACCATATTAACTACAAATTCCTTTGGAATGATTAATGCTGGAGATCTAAAACTTATAGGTACCGGGCAAAGCGGTTCGGCTGAATATGATGCTGTTTTCGTTAAAATACCTCTTAATGCAGCTCAAACCCTGCTGGATACACAATCCATAGAAAAAGTGGTGATTTTATTAAGTAAAACAGAAGATACAGAAAAAGTAGTAAAGAAAATACAGCAAATCATTGATGATAATAATTTAGATTTAGAAATAAGAACCTGGGATCAATTAGCAACATATTATAATAGTGTTGTTCGGTTATATAACGGAATCTTTAATGTTATTAAAGTAATTATAGCCATTATAGTTTTCTTTAGCATTGCCAATACTATGATAATGTCCATTTTTGAAAGAGTTAAAGAAATTGGAACCCTGCGAGCTATAGGCACAAAAAAATCTGGAATAATGCAGATGTTTTTATGGGAAGGTTTCTTTGTTGGTGTACTTGGCGGAATCCTGGGAATCATAGCCGGAGTACTCGTAGCATTAATTATAAATATCTCTGGAGGTATTTATATTCCACCTCCACCTGGTATGGGTGTCGGTTACCAATCCCTTATTTTTGTTGTGCCAGAAGTACTTATTTATTCTTATTTATCAACAGTAATTGTATCTACCCTTTCATCAATTTATCCTGCTGCAAAAGCAATCCGCCTTTATATTGTTGAAGCAATTGCACATACATAAATGAAAGAGAGAGATTTATGATTAAAAAAAATCTATTAGTAGTATCAGTAGTATTTTTTCTAACAAGCGTTGTCTTTTCTACAACTCCTTCAGAAAATTTACAAACTCTTAAAAGAAAAAGTAATGCTGTTTCTAAACTAAATGCAAAAGAAATACTCGAAAAAGTTGATAACATCAGAGCACCAGGAACTAATTTTGTGTTCAAACTAGAAGTAGTTCCATATAAAAATGGAAAGAAAGCCCCTGCACAAAAATTAACTGTACGTGTAAAAGATCATGACAAAAGTTTAGTTGAATTTACATATCCACCAGCAAACAAGGGCAGACTGCTTTTAATGAACAGCAATAATATGTGGATATACATCCCTGGAACAAGACAACCGATAAGAATTTCTCCACAACAACGTTTGCTTGGCCAGGTTGCAAACGGTGATGTCGCTAGAGTTGTTTATTCAATAGATTACCAGGCTAAGATCATTAATCGTAGTAAAAAATATATTAAATTACTGTTAAAAGCAAAAAAGGGTAATGTCCAGTATGGTCAAATAGTTTTGTTTGTAAATCGAAAGAATTTCTATCCTGAAAAAGCACTCTTTTATACCAAATCAGACCGTTTATTAAAAACTGCTTACTATAAAGATTATCAGGAGGTACTTGGAAAGCTAAGGCCTCAGCTAGTTGAAATACATGATGAACTGCGTAAAGGACAATACACTGTCATGAAATATAGTGGTATGGAAATGAAAAATACACCTGGTTCATATTTCCAAAAGTCTTATTTAAAACATTTAATTCGATAAAAACTGTAAGGAATAAATTGTGAGAGTTAATTTGTTATGGGGGATTATATTAATGAGTTTATTTTTCTGGTACAGTAATGTACAAGGATACTCATTTTATTATAGAGGTTCAATAGAAGCGAAGTATAGTCATTATGATTTAAAAAATGATACTTTGTTAAATCCCAACAGAGATTTATCGGCATTTTCAACTTATCAATATTTCCTGGAACCTGATTTTGTTTTCGAACTGAATAACGATAAAGGCGCCAGGCTAGTTGCAAAAACTCGGATTCCCTGGAAGAAAAACACCCAGGAGCATGATTCTGAAATAGTAGTTGATAACCTGTATGCGGATATTACTATTTTTCCAGAGTTATTTTTAACAGTAGGAAAATTCAACTTACAAGATGGTGTTGGCTTAAGTTACAATCCTTCCAGCTTCTTAGAAGCTAAAAAAACTATTGATTATTCAAAATCAGAAGAAGAGCAGAAACAGGATCAGGAAGGGCTTTATCTTGCACGAGTAGAATGGATTCAGGAAAACTACACTCTGTCATTAGTAACTATACCTGGCATTTCTTCTCTTCAAGAAGAAAATACTGGTGTTTTGTCAAAGCTTTCAACAACGTTTGATAGTTATGACCTGGCCTTTCACTATTATCATGGAGATTATCCTCTTTTTGGCACTAATTTTTCATCAACTATTGGTGATAGCTTAGGTATTCATTGGGAATCAGGTCTAAAAAAAGGAAGCCAGCAAAAAATATTAACTACAGTTTCCGAGATTATTCCAGCATCAGGGATCTATTCATACGATACTGCTTATAGAGAGAATGAAGATCAAATTTATATTAAAAATCTTATTGGTGGAAATTATACCTTTCCAAATAAGCTAAATCTAATAGTTGAGTATTACTATAATCAAGAAGGTTATAGTAATAAAGAATGGCAGGATTTCATTGATATAGTATCTGCAAATAATAATTACTACTTAAACCCACCTTTTTCATTAGACCCAGGAATATTCTCTCAGAACCTTGGATTAGCGAATTTCATAATGAACTATAAGTATATGAGAGAAAATTACTTATTCTTTAGAGCATCTTATCCAGAGTTTTTAGGTCAGTTTAATTTAACACTTGCATTACTTTTTAACATTGATGATAAAAGCTCTGTAGCTATGCCAGGTATAAAATATGCCATTGATCAGCAATCGACAGTGGCTTTAAGCTGGTCAATTTTTTCAGGAAAAGCAGATTCAGAATTTGGACTTCTTTCCTGGCATAATGAAGGTCGAATTATTTTTAGTTATTTTTTGTGAAGAGGAGAAACAAAATGTTAAAAGATAAAGTGGCAATAATATCTGGAAGTTCTCGCGGTATCGGCAAAGCAATAGCCCTTAAATTTGCTAAAATGGGGGCAAAAGTAGTTCTTAACCATCGTAAAAGTGACAAAGAAATTACTGTTCTCTCGGAACAACTAGAGGATTTAGGTGCAGAATATTTAGTGTTTAAGGGATCAGTAGCTGATCGACCTTTTGTAAAAGATATGATCAAAGAAATAAAAGTAAAATGGAAAAAAATAGATGTCTTAGTAAACAATGCAGGAATAATAAAAGATATGCCATTGCTAATGATGAGTGAAAAAGATTGGGATAACGTACTGGATGTGAATTTAAAAGGAACCTTTTATTTAACAAAAGAGAGCATCAGCACAATGATGGCTCAGAAAGACGGGAGAATAATCAATATTTCTTCATTAACAGCTATATCAGGTAGAGAAGGACAAACAAATTATGGTGCTGCAAAAGCAGGAATTCTGGGTTTTACAAAATCACTAGGAGTCTGTCGTTCTTAAGCAGAGATGATAAAATATAAGGAAGAAGAAATAAATCAGCGAGGTAAAAAATGACAAGATTTAAAACCGCCGATAGAAATACACCTTATTTGTTTCCACCAACG
>JAAEMD010000495.1 GCA_024225875.1 bacterium | reverse complement strand
TATAGCTGTTCCAAAATAAAATGTCCGACACTAAAGTTTTCAAATGACTTCGTTAATGTACGCAAGTACACTGCACTCAGGCATTTAAACGGATAGTTCAATTTCTACCAGCTATAATATATATATAATGTGATATTTATATACCGGGTCTTTATCAACACTATTGTGGGCCAGTTTGAGTTAATTATTTAAAATAATATTTCCTTTGACCGTATTATCGGCAATATCAGTAATAACAACCGGATAAATTTTATTCTCCAGGTTTTGATTTGACTTAACGTTTACTCTAATATAGTTATCCGTTAATCCTGTCCATAAGTCATTTTTTTGTTCTTCAAATAATACAGGCAGGGTTTTATTTAAAAATCCCGAAAGAAAAAACTCCCTTTTCTTATTGCTGAGCGCTCTTAGAAGGTTTGTACGTCTTTTAATTGTTTCTGATGGTGTTTTAGGATTAAGTTCAAAACTCTTAGTTTTTTTCCTGTCTGAATAACTGAAAACATGAAAATAAGTAAATGGCAGAGACTCTACAAATGATTTTGTTTGATTAAAATCAATATCTGTTTCTCCCGGAAATCCGGCTATTATATCTGTCCCTATACAAATACCAGGGACGTTATTATAAGAGTAATTTATAATTGAGCGATAGTAATCAGTGGTATAGTCTCTATTCATAAAAGAAAGTATTTTGTCGCAACCACTTTGTAATGAAATATGTAAAAAACGACATAGTTTTTTTGATACAGACATACGATCTATGATGTCTTTAATAACATCCGTTGATTCTATTGATGATATTCGTATTCGTTCCAGATCAGGAATTGTCTCTAACTCTTTAATAACATCCAGGATGTTTTTATTATTATAATTATAAGAACCTGCATTTATACCAGTAATAACAATCTCTCTGTATCCAGCAGCACAAAGCTCGGCTGCTTCATTTATTATATCTTCAAACTCACGGCTGCGAGCAGGTCCACGTGAATATGGAATTATACAGTAGGAGCAGTAATTATCACATCCATCCTGAATTTTGATATTAGCTCTAGTATATTTTTTATCTATTCCGGGATTTTTGATAGTAAAAGATTCTTTTTTTATTTTGTTTAAAACAACACTTGGTTTTCTTTTATCTAAAGTATTTTTTACTATTGAAGCCAGGTTCATTTTATCAGCATTACCAATAACCCAGAAAATATTGGGAAGCTTCAATAATTTGTCCTGTTGAATTTCAGACAGACACCCTATAAGAGCTATTTTAACTTCAGGGTTCAGATTAATTGTTTTATTTATTATTTTTTTTGTGTCTCTATCAGCCTTTGCTGTTACTGTACAGCTGTTGATTACTAAAATATCAGCAGGTTTATTAAAAGGAACAATTTCAAAAGCTGTTTTCTTAAAACTTTCTATGATATTAGAAGTTTCTGCCTTATTGGACCGGCA
Source organism: bacterium (assembly GCA_024225875.1). Lineage (GTDB taxonomy): Bacteria > Margulisbacteria > Marinamargulisbacteria > JAAEMD01 > JAAEMD01 > JAAEMD01. The sequence continues at coordinate 3,830 of JAAEMD010000495.1, read as the reverse complement.
CCCTAAAGTATAGAAAGATATTTTAAGCATAACTTTATCATTAACAGCTTATTACTTCTTTAATTTCTGGAATTCTATCTTTCAACCTGGCTTCTACGCCCATTTTCAAAGTCATCACTGCACCAGGGCATCCTTGACAGGCACCTTCAAGCTTCACCTTTACTACACCATCAGAATAATCCACAAAACTAATTCCTCCGCCATCCATTGCCAGTGCCGGGGCTACCTCTTTTTCCAGAACTTCTTTGATTTTATTAATAATTTCCTCACTCATCCGGGTTACATCTCCTTCAATGATTATCATATTTTCAACTGAAATTAGTTAGTTTAATTATCACAAATTATTATGTCAATGTTTGTTACATTAATCTTATTCAAATTGCAAAAAAAAACCTTATGAAAAACACTCCATAATAATTCTTCCCATAGCTTAAATGTAAAGCCACTGCTATTTTTAGCTATCCAAATAAGTCTCGTATTTCAGATTAAGTTTTGTTTTTACACTGTGATTTTTTTTTATACTCAAGTATATACTTGTTATTTTCAGTATATTTAAATGTATCCTGATTTTCCATACTGGCTTTATTTAGATCTCTTGACGATACTTTATTGGAGATTGTAGTGTGATAAGCACCAATTGCATCTCCTATTTTTATATAACCCTCTCCCATTTGTGTATACATATAATCCAGTATCAATTCATCATAAGTTGAAAACCCTTGCCTGTATACTACTCTAGTTAACAGCCTATTACAAAATAATACTTTTGTTGTTTTATCCATTTTAAGAAATCGTTTAATCTTGTCCAGCTCTGACATTTTCAAGCCGCTATCTGCGTTTGCCTTTATAGCTTTCTCTTCTGCTATCAGTTTTTTCAATTTATCTTCTTCCACCTTTTGTTTCCCAGCTGCGCGAGTATATTTTTCTTCAAAATTTACCTCATTAAATATTCCTTTCGTTAATCCCCCTTTACCATTAATAAAATCATTTAATTTATTTTTGTGACAGCTCATAATGTTTATAATAGCTTTCTTGCCAATGTAGAGTTTGCAATACATATATTCAATCTTCATTTCGTCCTTAAGAGAAAATGGCACACCCCAGGCTGCTTTGCCTTGTTGTTCTGTAGCATAGTCTTCCTTTTCTTTATCAGAAAGAGCAAAGAAACCCATAACGTTCATTTTAGAATAATCACCTTTATTCTCTGATTTAATATCTCTTGATTTTTTAGATTTATTACTGACTGATATCCTGTTCTTTTTTCTTTTATTATGTTTTTCTGGCTTTAAAACAGAAGTGGATTTATTTGAAGATCGATTTAATCTTCTTTGGTTATTGACAATTAATTTATCTAAATCATATTTATCAGTACTAGAAATAGCTTTCTCTGCTGCTTTCTCTGCTGATGATAACGTGCGATTATAATGTGATGGATCGTAATTGCTGACCTGGGTTTTGATTCGTTTTGGTGAGTTTCTTCTTTGGTTATTGACAATTAATTTATCTAAATCATATTTATCAGTACTAGAAATAGCTTTCTCTGCTGATGATAACGTGCGATTATAATGTGATGGATCGTAATTGCTGACCTGGGTTTTGATTCGTTTTGGTGAGTTATTACTATTGGCGTAGTACCTGTTGTTGTTGATATTGTTGTAGTTGTTGATATTGTTGTAGTTGTTGGTATGGACGAAGGTGTTGCTGTTGTTGTTGATGTTGTTGTTGTTGATGATGATGTTGTTGTTGTTGTTGTTGTTGTTGATGATGATGATGTTGTTGTTGTTGCTGTTAATGGGGCTCAAGTTGTTGTAATTGTTGTTGTTGCTGCTGGTATCAAAGCAGGGGATTTTAGGGAGGTGGGGGACTCTATTGATGGAACTGCCTGTGTTGCTGGCTGTATTGATGCCTGCATGGACTCTGTTTTTTAAAATGTTAATAGAGTTACTGCTACGATGTATCTGGCTGTGTATCTTGTTGTAGATATCAAGAATACCTGAAGATTTGTTTTTATAATGATCATTATTGTAGTTGCTGCTGCTGTTAGTGGGGCTGAAGGTGTTGTTGTTGTTGTTGTTGTTGTTGTTGTTGCTGTTAATGGTGCTCAAGTTGTTGTAATTGTTGGTGTTGCTGTTGTTTAATTTTCGTTTCTTGCTGTTATTGTTGACTTTGATGCCTCTTCTCTTTTTGTTAATAATTAAGGAGCTGCTTCTGCTGGGATTGACTAAGGGGATGTTAGGGAGGGGGGGGATTGTATTTATGGAACTGCCTGTGTTGCTGGTTGTATTGATGCCTAGATGGATTCTTTTTTTCAAAATGTTAATAGATCTTTTGTCACTATTCATCTGGCTGGTTATCGTGCTGCAGAGATTATTAATATCTGAATACTGGTTTTGAAAATGATCATTATTGTAGTTGCTGCTGCTGTTAGTGGGGCTGAAGGTGTTGTTAATGGTATTGTTGTTGTTGGAGTTGAAGGTGGGAAGGGGGATTCTAGTGTTGATGCTGCTGGGTAAAATGTTGTTGTTGCCGAAGTAGTTGCTGTTGTTGGAGTTGTTGGGAGGGATCCAGAATCGGGGGAAGACAGGCATAGAAGCTCCAGTGAGGTCGACTGGTTTTGCAGAATAATTAATATTATTATTCCTCTGCTTAGATTGATCTACAGGATCGATTTCAGGTTTAATATTTATATATTCTGATTTAAAACATATTTTTGCAATCTTTCTAGACTCAATTATTATATTATTGTTTGGATCATCAACTTTCTTTTCTTGTTGACCAGCATATGAAAAGCAAACAGTATAATTGTTCATGTCTATAGTGATTTTACCTTCAACATCCTTGTTTTTAAGTTGAAGCGTCCTTATATTACCTTTTGTAGTATCTTCCTTTATCCCGTATTGTTCTCCATTATAATTAACTAAGTAATCTACTAAACTGCCGATCTCGTCTATATTATCCAATAAGCCCCATTTTAAGGGAGCTCGTTGACACTTGTACTTATCGCCATATATCCCGGTATAGTTATAATGTTCACCATATGAAACAAATATCTCCTGACCTTTACGTATGTCATCTTTAGCAATTAAACTCATTTTATAATAATAATTGCTAAAAATATTGCCATCAGCTAGTCTTGTCCGAGTTCTCTTGAAGAAACTATTCGAGGTACCATATTTCTGTATAAATTTTTCAACCTCTTCCTCAGTTAAGGATCTTGGTTGACCAGAACTATTTTCAATAAATAAGTTCGACATAATATCTTTTTTATCAAAGAATTTATGATTTACATAACGAATAATTTCATCTTCACTATCTTTTTCTGAATTAATAACATAACATTTATTTTTCTCTATCTTTTTTATAAGAATCTCTCTTTTACCCTCTTTAAAAAACGGGCTGCTTTTAACATACTTAATATATTCACTAAGTTCCTTGCCTGTGAGACGAACGCTCATCGCATAACAACTATCTGCTCCAATTAGATCCGAAATAGCTGCTTGAGCTGGAGAATAAATTGTACCCCTATAATCACCTATTACCTGGCCTTTTTTGATTGTTTTTTCTGCAAACAGCCCCTGGCCAGCACCTGGTATTCCACTTTTCTTTACACGAACCCTGCCTGCTTCAAAAAGACCTGGCTCAATTTTGACTTTAGGAGAATTTACTACTCCAGCAGATTTAACACTATTTACAGGAAACATAACTTAAAACTCCTTTTATAATATCTTATATATTTATCTTTTCTATAATTATCGTTATGGTCGCACTGAAAATTTCACTAAATCCGGATTGCCATCTAAAATATGAGATGCCCGGAATGTATGACTGAT
>JAAEMD010000494.1 GCA_024225875.1 bacterium | reverse complement strand
TATAGCTGTTCCAAAGTAAAATGTCCGACACTAAAGTTTTCAAATGACTTCGTTAATGTACGCCTGTACACATGCACTCAGCCATTTAAACGGACAGTTCAATTTGTACCAGCTATATGATGCATTTTAATTTTATAACAGGTATTTTATGATACACAGGTAACTAATAACCTGTCTACTTTGTAATATTATTACACTTTATGTCTGGAGATGTATATTATAGATTTTAGTAATCAGTATTTTTATGATTATTCTCATGAATTAAAATAATTATAAAGATAAGGTATAATAAAAAATACAATTTGTATAAATATATTTATTAGAACAGTTGTTTTCAGGGAGAAGTTTTTAGATGAATCTTATAGATGCACTATATTTTACAAAGAAACATTTTCAATTTAACAATGAAAAGTTAGCTAATTATTTAGGAATATCAAAGCAGGAGCTGGCCAGGATATTTGCTGGTCATAGAGGAATCAACTCACTAACCTTAAAAAGAGTTTCTCAAATACTCAGGATAAGTATGGATGAGTTAGTAGAGAATAAATTTGTTCTGCCTTTTTATCACTTTTCAAAGCATATATATTCTGTATATGTAAAAGCAGACAGGAATTATCCTGACTTTTATATACAGAAAGGCGATTATCTATATATAAGGCCTTTTGTTGATGGCCCTGATAAAAAGGGGCAGCTGATTCTGGTATATGCCTCAATAAGCAAGTCCTATACAGTAGAAAAATATAGTGGTGACTTTAATGATTATCTGGAACATGGAAAATTAATTCATTATCATATAGTTGGTAAGTCTTCTATTTTGTATCAACCATATGATGATATTGAGTTTCAGGTCGAATTAATAGAGCATAGCAAGAAGAAGACCAGAAAACGCGGTCGCCCAATTAAAACGGTTAACAGATGAATAAAAAAATATTAGTAGTTGATGATGATAGTTCAATATGTGAATCCATTAAAATTCTATTAAGTGATTATTGTGATGTTACTTATTTTACAGACCTTTATAATGCAGAGGATTATTTGAAAAATAATGAACAGGAGATCGATGCAATAATTCTTGATTACAATATAGGCAGTGAAAATGGGATAGCTTTTTACAGGAATAATATTGTGAAAAAAGGTTTGAAAATACCTGGTATTCTGATATCAGGGTTTATAGTTACTCAATTAAAAACCGAAAAAGAATTAGATGATATGAACTCACTTTTTGTTAAAGTATTTGAAAAACCATTTGACTCCATAGAATTTAAAGAATTTATAACACAGGAAGTCTGGAAATAGAGTTGTTTTACAGGGCCTTTTTCAATTAAGAAATAAGATGAAGATTACTATTGCACAACTAAATCCTTTTGTAGGCGATATAAAAGGCAATATTGAGAAAATTGAAAATATATTTCCCGTAGATTCTGATTTGCTGATTTTACCTGAGCTTTATATAACTGGTTATCCGCCAAGAGATCTGTTAATTAGTAAAAGTTTTTTTTCAAAAATTAAATATGCAGAAGATAGATTGAAGAAGTTATCTTTAAAGTATCCTGGTACAGCTGTGTTAGCAGGAGCGCCTGTTCACAATAAAAAGAAAACTGGACATGGGATGTATAATGCCGCAGTGTTATTTTATCAGGGATCAAAAGTTTTTACTCAATATAAGAATCTATTGCCTGCATATGATGTTTTTGATGAGTATCGTTACTTTGATGCCTCAAAGAGGCTGAAGGTGCTTGATTTTAAGGGAGAACGCCTGGGTATTACTATTTGTGAAGATGCCTGGAATGATGAGATCTGGCCATACCGTGTAAAATATGAAAGGGATCCGGTTTCTATCTTAGTTGAAAAAGGAGCGACCGTGATAGTTAATTTATCAGCCTCTCCTTTCCGTATCGGTATTAATAAGGCGCGCTATAATATTTTCAGCAGCCATGTCAAAAAACATCAGGTGCCATTTATTTCAGTCAATCAGACCGGTGGTAATGATGAGCTTGTTTTTGATGGTAACAGCTTATGCTTTAACAAACATGGTCATCTGATAGCAGAGGGCCCTTTATTTAAGGAAAAGATATTTACTGTAAATTTGAACTCTAATGACAATATATTATTTAACCCGGGCAGAGATATAAAACTTGTGTACGAAGCCCTGGTTCTTGGTGTGAGAGATTATGCCAGGAAATGTGGATTTAAGAAAGCTGTTCTGGGTCTTTCCGGGGGTATAGATTCAGCAGTAGTATGCTGTCTGGCATCAGATGCTATGGGTAATGAGAATGTTACAGGCATTGGTATGCCTACAAAATATTCTTCTAAAGGGAGTATAGATGATTCAACAGCATTAGCTGATAACCTTAATGTTAAGTTTAAATGTTTACCAGTATCCAGTGTTTTTTCTGAAAATATCAAGCTTTTCAGGGAGTTGTTTGGCGATAGCTGTGCGTCAGTGACTATGGAAAATATTCAAGCCAGAATTAGAGGTAATATCTTGATGGCAGTTTCGAATGAAGAAGGTTCCCTGCTTCTTTCAACTGGTAATAAAAGTGAAATGGCAGTTGGTTACTGTACTCTTTATGGTGATATGAATGGTGGGCTGAGTGTTTTGGGAGATGTTCCAAAGACAATGGTATATGAGCTGGCTGCTTATATTAATCGCTGTAAAGAAGTGATTCCTGAAAACACAATATCAAAAGCGCCCTCTGCTGAATTGACATTTAATCAGAAGGATCAGGATTCTTTACCGCCCTATGAGCTCCTGGACAAACTTATCTATTACTTTATTGAAGAGAACTTTTCTGAAGATGATCTTATAAAACATGGGTTTGATTCAAGTCTTGTTAACTGGTTTGTATCTGCAATAAAAAAGAGTGAATATAAACGCAGACAGGCACCCCCTGCTATAAAAGTAACAGCCAGGGCTTTTGGTATGGGTAGACGTATGCCTGTTGCCAGTAAATATTATTAAGTGCATACCTTGAGAAGTTATACTATAATTAACCGCAAAAGATGATTCATTATTTTGGAAAAAAAATAACTGGCTTTATTTCTGAATGGGGAAATATATCATACTTAGGTCTGCAGGTAATAAAATGTATTACAACAGGTAAACGTTATATAGCCAGAACTATTTCTCAAATGACACTGTTAGGTATAAACTCACTGCCAATTACAGTTATTACATCTATGTTTGTCAGTATGGCTTTTACATTGCAGATAGTAAGGGAATTTTTACGTTTTGGTGCAGGAGAAATGATAGGCGGTGTTGTTGCAATAGGTGTGTGGCGTGAACTGGCTCCATTGTTAACAGCTGTTGTTGTTGCTGGCAGGGTAGGTGCGGCAATTTCTGCAGAGCTGGGAACTATGAAAGTTACGGAACAGGTGGAGGCGCTTGAAGCTATGTCTCAAAACCCTATTGAATACCTGGTTGTTCCAAGGATGCTGGCCTGTGCAATAATGATGCCTCTTCTTGTTGGGATTGCAGATATTGTAGGTTTTTTTAGCGGGTTTATCGTTGCTTTTGCTTCTGGTAGAGTCAATCCTTATGGTTACTTTATTTCAGCAGACAGGATGCTTTATCCGGTTGATATATATGGTGGGTTGATCAAAGGTTTTTTTTTTGGGATAGCTATAGTTTTAATCAGTTCTTTTATGGGCCTGAATGCCAGTGCAGGGGCTAAAGGTGTTGGAGATATGACCACAAGGGCTGTTGTTGTTTCCCTGATTGCTGTGTTTGTTTTAAATTATTTATTATCAGTGGTGATTTTTTAGAATGATTGAATTAATATCAGTAGATAAATCTTTTGCCGATAAAAAAATTGTTAAAGGACTGAACCTGCGGGTAAATAAGGGCGAAAGGATTGCTGTTATTGGTCAGTCAGGAATAGGGAAAAGTACTTTGTTAAGACTGATTTTAGGATTACATATGCCTGATTATGGCAGGGTTCTTATTGAAGGTAATGATATTTCAAAAATGAGCTTTAAAGATATACAGGAAATAAGAATGAAGTTTGGTATTGTATTTCAGTCAGCGGCTTTGTTTGACTCTATGACTGTTGAAGAGAATGTGGCCTTCCCGTTGCTGGAAAATACTGATCTGTCATTATCCCAGGTGAAAAATAGAGTCACAGAAACACTCGATATGGTAGGGATGTCAGGTGCGGAACTATTTATGCCCTCTGATTTATCTGGTGGACAGAAGAAACGTATAGGCTTTGCAAGAGCAATTATAGCAAGGCCGGAAATAGTACTGTATGATGAACCTACAACAGGTCAGGACCCTGTTCTTTCAACTAATATTGAAGATCTTATCATTAAACTTAACGATAAGTTAAAAACCACCTCAATTGTTGTAACACATCAGATATCAACGATTATGAGAGCAGCAGACAAAATATATCTTATGTATGAAGGAATGCTTTTAGAGCCGGAGACACCAGAAACAATATATGATTCATCAAATGATATGGTAAGAAACTTTATAAGAGGAGGTTTATAGCAGGTTATGGAACAGGAAAACGCATTTAAAGTAGGTTTCATTTCTTTGTTGATGTTTATTGCAATAGCTCTTTTACTTGTTTGGAAAAGTGGTATTTTTCTCAGAGCATCTGGTTATGAACTGATAGGTGAATTTCAAAGCATTAGTGGATTATTAAATGGAGCAGAGGTTCGTTACAGAGGGTATAAAGTAGGGAAGGTTGCCAGTGTTAAGCCAGGGCCTGAGAATGTTAAAGCTTATTTCTGGATTAAGTCCGGGGTAAGTATTCCTGAAGGATCAACTTTAAGAGTGGTTTTTGATGGCCTGGTTGGTGAAAAATATATAGATATCAGACCAGATCCTGAAAGTAAGAAAATGTTAAAATCAGGAGATTCGTTATATGGTTACGCAACTTCCAGTTTAGCAGATTTTGTAGATGTCGGTACTCAAAATCTTGAACATACAAAAGCTATTTTAGCTACGTTGAGGGATGTATTAACAGAAGACAGCTTTTCTGGTGCTATGAAAAACATGATGTTAAGTATGGAAAGAATGACAAATGATCTAAGTAGAGTTGTTAAATCAATTACTGATGAAGCTCAGTCAAAAAGTTTTGTTAGAATTGTTAATAATCTGGAGGAAACTACCGCATCATTACAAAAGATGCTGCTGGATATTCAAAATACAGTAGTGAATCCAGAAGTTCTACAGAATGTAGAAGTAACTTTAGGTAATTTAGCTGGTTTTTCAGGTGATTTGAAAAACCTTCTTTCGTATGATGATGTAAACGGTGATTCCAGTAGAGTATTTAAGAAAAATTCGCCAGCTACCTGGATCAGGACACTTTCATCTTTAAAAATAAAACCGGATATAGGTTTACAGTATTATAAAACAAATAAAATGGCCTATTATTTTACAGATGTAGACTTTAACTTTGGTGAATATTTCTTTAGAACCGGTATAGGTGATCGTCTTGGATCTTTATCTATGTTGAATTTTCAGCAGGGCCTGCATCTAACCGAATCATTAGCAACTCGTTTTGGAGTTTTTTATACTAAACCAGGGCTGGCGTTTGATTATAAGGCTCATCCACGAATGGTCTTTTCCCTGGAGGCCTATGATATAAACAGTTTAGAACTGGAGTTTATGGGTAGAATGAACCTGATGGAGAACCTGGGCTTAATTATAGGCGTAAAGGATGATCCTTTTAATAAGGGATCCTATAATAATTTTTCTGTAGGTATTTCATACAAGCCCTGATTTTATATTATTATCTAAGGCTCTCTTAAAAGGGGCAAAAATAATTATAAACACTGTTTTTTAAAAGAAAGATAATGATTCCAGACTGGCCCACCATAGTGTTGATAAAGATCCGGTGATAAATGCCTTGCTGCATTATGTTGAAAAAATATGTTATACGGGATTGTACAATACAGGTATAAACCTTAATGATTTATATCTTGAGAAAAAGAGCTGTAAATATTTGCTCAGGGTTTGAATCTTGTATAATCAAATCTGAATAGTTTATCTGATGTATATATATAGACGGAATTTTTATCGACAATTGGTTTAGAGGGGATATTGCCGATATGTATTTTCTGGGCGGTATTACCTGTTTTTAAGTTTAATAGTAATAAATTATTTTTTGTGTCTGCAGACACAATATGTTTTTTAAATATAACAGGGCTGAAATTATGAAAGTATAAATCTTCAGATAACCACTCCGGTTCACCATTTTTTTTCTTAAGACAAATTATTTTTCCTGTTTTGGACTTCTGTTTTTTGTTTTCAGGATAGGAGACAAGGTAATATAATCGTGTCCAGTATTCTTCAGGCCCTATTATTTGCATGTTCTGTTGAAAAAGCTTTCGTTCCCAGGATATTTTTTTTATCTTTATATTAATACGTCCAATATTTCCATTGGCTCTATGATAATACAGGATATTATTTTTTAAGTTATCCGGAAAGATGTGTTTTGGAAGCCTGGATATTGTATCAAATGATATCACATCTTCTGTTTTTGTTATCTGACCTTTTCCATGCTGGCTTAATAAAAAACCAGCACCATACTTAGGTACGGACATCTCCATTAGTTCATAATTTTTGCTGAAGAACACATCTCTTTTATCGTATGTATGTACTGGATACTGCATGCCTGAAGGCCCTTTTTGAGAATATATATTTCGACCTGATTTAGGGTCATAAACGAAATATCGTTTATTATTTTCATAAATCCCCCAGTGATCGAATTTCCATAAAGCACCGGGGTGTTTTAAAATGCCGCTAAGTTTTTTTCTTTTCATATTTACTGCACAGTAATAATACATGTTATTTATACGATGCCTGCCGTAGAAAACAGCTTTATTGCCGTATATATCTATTTTTTCGATATTTATAGGTAACCTTGTAATATATTCTATTTCTTTTGTATTAGTATCTATCGTTTTAATGATTCCTTTGTCAGTACCAAGAAGTATCTTATTTTCCAGTATGACAGGTTCATACTTTGAATATATCGCTCCCTCTTTTTCAGCATCGAATATATCGGCAATATTTATTTCCCAGATATTTTTTGCATAACTGAAAATATCTGCAGGAAAAATAAATATTAATAATACTGTAATTAAATGTTTTTTTGACATAAAAATCATACCCGTTACTTTACTAAAATTTGCTGTATTTTTATTTTGAACTTAAAAAACATCAGCTTTTTTTTCATGATACTTCGTTGTTATCTTTTTGGAAAGTGACATGTAGTTGTTGAGTTTAGATGACGGCCTGGGTACTGTTTTTTTATTATCAAAAATGAAGAACAACTCTTTAGTTGCTGTAGCATCTGCCAGGGCTCTATGTGCATTCTGGTGTCCGATTGCATATTTTCTTGTTAAAGCACCCAGGGAACACCTGGGCTCATTATATAGTTTGGCCCATTTTAGAGTGCAGATAACAGAATTATTTTGAACAGGTATTTTATGTAATATAGAGTTGACAATAAGCCATGGTATATCAAAATCAGCATTGTGAGCTATAATTTTTCCACTGCCGATAAATACGATCAGCTTTGATAAACTTGATTTAATATCCGGTGCATCTTTTAACATTTCATTTGTAATACCTGTTATACTTGTTATTCTGGGGTCCAGATCACCATTTATTGAACAGAAAGTTTGAAATATATGCTCATAACCATCTTCATCAATTTTTATTGCACCCATTTCAATAATAGAGCCTTTTGTGTGATCAAGTCCGGTTGTTTCAAAATCCAGAAAAATAAGTGACTCTTTAGAAGAGCCGAAAAGGTCTGCCTGACCGGAACATTTTGGGAAGAAAAAGCAGCGGTTACTCATATTTATTTCTTTCCTGTGTATTGTTGGGTTATTACAAAAAGAACACCTTTGTTTCTTATCCACTATTAAACCTGATTCAATTAAATATTGAATTTTTTTTGTGTGTACTTTGTTATTACATCCTGAACATACAAAAAACTCACCTTTGTCATCATGTTTGAAATTACTGCTTTCAAGTATTTTGTCACATACAGGACAGCAATAGAATGTTGTAAAACTACAGGCTTGTTCGGTACAGAAAATGTTGTTTTTTTCTATAGTTATGCTGCTGTTATTTTTACATTCAGGACATTTTTTATTCAGAAAAATTTTATCCATAGATAAATTTTATTAAGAAAGAAAATCTTTTGCAACAGCATATCTTATTCTGTAACCTGTTTTAGATTGTTTAAAAAAACATTTAGTTTATTCTTATAAGCTGGATAAGATGTGATAGCACCCTCGTTATGGGTTCCTGAAAGCTCGATAAAAGTTTTAGGGGTGCTGGCATTTTTAAAAAGTTTTTTCCCATGATGGAAAGGTATTATTTCATCTTCAGGGCTGTGCAGTATTAGAAGGTTATTATTAAATGACCTTAAATTATTTTCATTGTCATAATTAAATTTACATAACATTTTTGCCGGTATAAAAGGATAAGTTTCAGCACCTATATCTTTGATTGAGGTGAATGGTGCTTCCAGTATCAGAGCTTTAGCCTGTTTTTTTACAGCGAGATTTGAAGCAATTGCGCAGCCTAAAGAATGACCGTATATGATTAATTTATCAGGGTCAGTATTTCTCTCATTTATCAGGTAATCCCAGGCTGCTTCTGCATCAATATACGTGCCTTCTTCTGTGGTCTTCCCCTGACTTTTCCCATATCCTCTATAGTCAAAAATAAGTGTGGTTATGTCAAGTTGATTAAATAATGGGATCTTATCCAGATGATAAGAAATATTTCCTGCATTTCCATGGCAGTATAAAATAGTCAAATCACTTTTGTCAGCCGGTATGAACCATGCATTTATAATAGTATTATCGCTTGTTTTTATATCAATATTTTCATAACTCAGGCCCAGGGTTTGAGGCGTTTGTAAAATGTCACGTTTAGGAAAATATATTAACTTTGATTGACTGAAATAAATGAACAGAATAAGGAAGAAGTAAAAGATGAGTATAGTTGAAATTATTGAAATAACATTTTCATTTATATGCATACAAATAATCTATCTTAATCATGAATATAAGTAAACAAGGGTTACTATAGCTGCTCCAAAATAAAATGTCCGACACTAAAGTTTTCAAATGATTTCGTTAATGTACGCCAGTACACTGTACTCAGTCATTTAAACGGACAATTCAATTTG
>JAAEMD010000493.1 GCA_024225875.1 bacterium | reverse complement strand
TGTGAACATGGTTTGCTGGGCTGCGTCAGCAAGCCCTATATATATTATCTCTGCTTTTAGATTTTTTTTCCTGTTGTAAGACCATCTGAAAATAAACATGTTGATCAGAATAAATGGTAATTTCTATAACCTTAACAGGGCTGTCAATTACTTTAAGATCACAAAGATAATGAGATTCAAGGTTTTTATTAAGCCTTTGTTCAAAATTAATACAGTAATTGTTACCGAGAGAAGATGCAGAGGAAATTACATGGGCTTCAGACATATAGGAGCTATAGAATTTTATAGCCTCTTTCAGGTATTTATTAAAATGAAATGATTTGAATATTTTCATATTACTATCAATCATCTGCTTGAAGTCACTTTTGCAAATTTGATCATGAAGTTGAAAAGTTAAAGCGTTCATAGCTATCAGACTGAATTTAAGGGTATCCTTAGTACTGGTAGTTTTCAGATGGAACTTTTTTCCATAATAATAATACCGATCAAGTTCATGTCGTCTGTTTTGCTCGGACATTTCTATTAAACAGATGTAAAGTTTCTGGGCTACAGCTGGTATATTTTTAGATTCTGCCACATAGTTATCTCTGTAATTCTTGATTTGCATATCAAAAATAATTTCCTGCTTTTTCACATATTCTTTTTGCTTTTGATCATAAACACTTTGATCATGAATATAAAATTTAAAAGAAAATGCTTTATTGACACGCTGGGGATCTGGAAAAAATGCTTTATTCAAGTTATCCGACCAGCTCTTAAACTCGTTATTCATAGCATCCGCTATATTTGCTAATGAACAATGCAAATATGTCGATAGCACCGTTATAATGTCATAAGGAACATAGACGTGTTTATTATCGTTATTTCCCTCGCTTTTGTCTTTAACATAACCCCTGACCAGCGACCTGCACCTGAGAAGGTTATATTCATATGAATCTTTAACTGAAAATATTGAGTCTGTGTTATTATCACAGCTGTTTATTTTAACTTTATCTAAATTGTTTTCACTGCTTAATAATAAACTTTTATCTTTTCCTGTCGACACGATTTTCTTCATTACTATCTCCCTGTTATAGCTGTTCCAAAGTAAAATATCAGTTTAAATGCCTGAGTGCAGTGTACTTGTGTACATAGACGAAGTCATTTGAAAACTTTAAGTGTCGGATATTTTACTTTGGAACAACTATACTAAATTATTTTCAGCAGACTGTGACTATCAGTAAAATTTCTTAACCCTGGATAACTTTTACACATTCCAGTTAATAAGTGCTGATCAAAAATCTGATCTTTGTTTGTAAAATAAATCACCTCCTTCATGCCTTTGGCAAATGAAAATCCAAGAGATATATTAAAATCAGTTAAACGACAGATCAATACAGACCTGAAAACGTATTGGAGAGATTCATGTTTATTGTGGACAGAAATTACTGGTATGAGCTCTTGTGTTTTTAGCTCTTTATTTATAACACGCTTAAGACTGGCATTGTCGATTGATATGGTTTGTTTATTAGATTTTTTTCTTCCGCCAGATGCCCTTTTAAATACTAAATCTTTATAATCAAGTACTCTAATATAGTTTTTAAAATTATCCAGTTGTCCGAAATCTTTAAATTTAGATGATACTGGCAAATCATAATTACTTATAGAATAATCTTTCATAATTCCCCATGCATTTAAAAATGAAATTATATTAAGTGTAACATTACGATCATTATTTTTACTATCAGCTGCTTTTGTCAGGATGAGATAGCTTTTGTGACAATCATTATTAATTAAATGGCAATCTGCTATAAACAAGCTTTCATTCTTATAGCTCATAACTTTATTGTCTTTTAATTGTATAAGGAATGCATATTTTAAATATTGGAGAAATTGAACACTTTTAGTAAAATTATATTTTTTATTTTCATAATCATTTATAAATAATTCAGTAAAATTTTTTTCAGTTATTGTTTTTTTTACTTTGATTAAAACTTTTTTGTTTTTCGGCTTTCTAAAAATCTTTGCATCAGTTGAAGCGCACGATATATTTTGATATAAATCAAACAAGTTTTCTTCATTATAAATTTCTTGTTCCAAATTAAAAGAAGGTTGTTCATTGATTGTATACTGATCACAATTAACGTCATTATATATTGTGTTTATATTTTCATCAAATAATGAGTCGTTTATGGTAGTGCATGCTGGATTTTCAAAGATGTTTAATTTAGTATTAAGCATACAGTTCTGATTTTTTAGTTCTTCATTCTCTTTTAAAAGAGCCTGGTTTTTTTCTTTAAGCAAAGCATAGTCCGCCTCAATTAAACGCAAGGCCTTTTGTAAGTTATTATCGATTGATATCCGTCCTATACTAATATGGGCATATGCTTCATTAAATGTGTTAATACGACTGCATTCTAAACATTCCTTATATTTAATATTATGTGGCACAATACGATGCATTTTTCTTATCAATTTTTTTGCTACATATACTTCCGATATGCTCATTAAATTGTTATTTATCATTACTTTAATTTTATTTTTGGGATGATTATTAAATTCTATACCTATATCATAGGTATTTTTTTTATCCTTGATATTAATAATTAAAATATTTACATACCAGTAATTATGCTCATTTTTCCCAGTACGTATTCCTTTAATAAGTTTCATTGAATTTTCATGATTATTAAAAGCATTTCTTATCATCTCTTTAAACTGATGTATTTCATATTTTGCCTCAAGGAAAACTCCAAACTTTATATTTCGTTTTATCTTTATTTTTTGCCACTTTGTTTTTTTTACAAGTTTCAGGAATGAATTATTCTCTTTTAATTGTTTAATAGAAAATTCTATCTTGTCTTTTTTCGATAACTGTATATTAAAATTGTTTTCATTAAATTTATCCAGATTATAAGTAGTAATAATATCTTGTTTGTCATACAACTCATCTAACAGCCTCCATGGTTTGTTTTTATACTTCTTTTTTTTATCGGTATTGCTGGCATTAGAGGAAAGGTTTTCAGCTACGAAATATAATTTATGTTTGTGGAATTTAAAAACATGATCAAAAACAACATAATGTGTTTTTTCTTTTTTAGAATAAATTATTGTTTTTTTAGCCAGTCTTATTCCTTTATTAATGATTTTATAATAATCAGCATTATTTTCCTTCATTTGCTGAGGCAGTATTTTTGTTGTCATCGTTCTACTGATATATATACTTCCTGGTTTTAAACTTTCTAATAAACTGGCTGTATAACTGGACGGTATTGAAATTATTTTATACATTTTCATATCCTTTTCTTAGTAGATTAAAACTTAAATGCCCTGAAAACATTTTGTTAATATAAAGTTTACTGTAAGATAAATTATTCAGGTTTTACTCTTATTATTTTTATAACTCTTTACTCTTATTATTTTTATAACTCCATGTTTTTTTATGGTATAGTGAAATTTTTTGCAGTTTATAACGATAATTAAATAGATCTTAACAAAAATATTAGAGTTAATTAAGGAGATACTGGTTATTACCAGTTTCTCTGGCTTTATTATACAGCTGATACAAATTGAAATGTCCGTTTAAATGGCTGAGTGCAGTTTCACAAACGTACATAAACTAAGTCATTTAAAAACTTGTGTATCAGACATTTTACTTTGGAACAGCTATACAAGTCTATTTTATTATAGCTAACTAGAAAACATTAAAATTATTTTAGATCTGCTTTTTAATAAGGAGAAAAAAATGAACAGCCTGACCACTAAACCAGTAAACAGACAATATCTTATACATAACAACACAAACAATCGTATAAATAACAACACAAACAATCGTATAAATAACAACACAAACATTAATACAAATAATAACGAATTGGATCCTATGGTTGTATTTAACATTGGCCTCAGGGATACTATTCGCGCTGATTTATTAGCTCTGGTATCAGAACATATAAATACAGGTTCTAATAAAGAAATGATAAAAGATATTATGAGCAGGTTGATAATAAATAGTCAAAAGTCAATAAACATGGATATGAATCATTCTCAATTCTTCGATAGCAAGACTCAAAAGAATGTTATAGCTAAAAAATTTAATATTATATATATTAACGAGTCAACTGCTCCTGAGAACAAAGTTATGGTCGATGCATACAATATTTTCTTTAAATCAAATTTTACATTTTCTTACAATAATATCGTGAAGCATAAAAAAACACTTGAAGAATTAAGAAAATCATTAATAATGCGTAGTTTAACATTAGAACAACAAGAAACTAAAAATACAGGCATAAGCACCCAGAACACAGACTTAAACATTGCGGACGACAAAGGTATAGATATTGACACGTACTATTCTATGAAAAAACTGTCCCTTTTAAATATGCTGACACCCGGCATTCATATATTTGAAGATCAGAATACGGCTGTTACGGTTCTCGAGGAACTATTCAAAATCTTCAGTATTACCAGTGAAGATCTCGATTATATAAGTGATTTTTTTCATAAAGAGATTAAATTTATGAAAGACAAATTGAATGAAGTAATAAATTTGTTAAATAGCAACTTAACTTTATCAGCGACACAAAGAAAAAATTATCATAACTCAGTGAAGACAATTGCTCATTACAAGGGAACTGACACAAACCCGGTTGCAAACTTCAGCAACAACAACAACAACAACAACAACCATCGTCATACCAGCCACACCAGCCGTGCAGGACAGAACATCAGCAGCAACAACAACACCTCCAACACTAACAACAGCAGTAATTATTCGAATAAAAGAGTGTCCAGTATTAATTTGCTGATCAGAGATATTGAAAAAAATGAATATACAAATGAAGATAAAGCTCAGGTTAAGCGGTTGTTAAAGAAACGATTACTCGATAAAGGTATTACCACTAACGACCTTGATAATATGGCTGCTCTTTGTGATAGTTCTAAGGTATCATACATTGCACAGAGATTGTATGAAGGATTAAATGATATTAATAGAAGTAGCTTATCGGAGATACAAAAAACAAATTTCCGAAGCTCAATGCTTGCAGTTATTACTTACAAGGTAACTGACACAAACACCAGTAATCAACCACCAGTCAACAACAGCAACAACAGCTACAATATCAGAACCATGCTCCCCAGCTTAATAATCGACAACAACATTTTATCCGTCCCTGACCTCAACACCATCAACAACATAACCAGCAATACAAACACCAGCAATCACCTGTTCCAGCAGGAGTCCAGCAACAATAATAACAATTCAATTAATGGCAACAACAACAACCATCATCATAACAGCCACACCAGCCGTGCAGGACATAACATCAGCAGCAATAACAATAACATCGATAATAACACTATGCTTAATGACAACAGAATCCTAACCTTTGAGGAGGCTGAAGCAAATATAAACAAAACCATCAGAGAAATAGAAGAGTACAATAATAATAATAATAATAATAATAACTTCATAAACACTGGCATTATTCCTCAAAACAACAGTTTGAACAGAACAAACATACCCCATTCAGGAATAAACACGTCGAATCATAACAGAATAAATAATAGTATTTTAAGCTACGAAGATGAATGTAAACAACCGTCCCAAAAGGAGAACTTGATTACTTTAAAACTCCTGAATTCCGCAAGTATAATGCAGAACAATATTGATCAACTACAATCAAGGGTTAATTCTCTATCATGTATCAACAACCGGAGTATTTTTAACCAGAATCAACAAAATGTCTTGAATCAAAACATGCAGCAGAAACCAGTCCAGCATCAGCAGTCCAGCAACAACAACACACAGCATACCCAGAACCAGCCGATCATCAACAGTCCCAGAAATAAAAACATAGTAGAAACAATTGTGTTAGATGGGTTCAATTACAACAACAACAACCAGAATCAGTACAACCACCCCCAGCCCATACCCAGCATCACCAGCAACAACCAGAATCAACAGCTCAACAACAACAACAACAACAACAACAACAACAACCGCTTAAGAAGAATAAACAACAGCAACCAGAATCAGTACAACCACCCCCAGCAGCAACCGCAGAGCATCCAGCAACAACAGCCGTTCAACAACAACAACAACAACAACCGCTTAAGAAGAATAAACAACAACAATAACAACAACAGAATCTGCACCTGCAGCAACAACAACCAGAATCAGTACAACCACCCCCAGCAGCAACCGCAGAGCATCCAGCAACAACAGCCGTTCAACAACAACAACAACCAGAATCAACAGCTCAACAACAACAACAACAACAACAACAACAACAACCGCTTAAGAAGAATAAACAACAGCAACCAGAATCAACAGCTCAACAATAACAACATGAGCCAGCAGCAGCAAACAAGTACGAGAGCGAAAAGAAGCGGCCCAAACAAAATCAGTAATAATCCTTTTAAAAAAAGAAAGTTCTAGTAAACTTAATATTTAGATAAAAGAGCGTAAAAGTTAATATCAGCTATAATGTAGTC
>JAAEMD010000492.1 GCA_024225875.1 bacterium | reverse complement strand
TAGAAAGAGGAAAGAGTATTCGGAGCATTGCAAATGATCTAAAAATAGATCGAAAAACAGTTCGGAAAATCAAGATAAAAATAGAAACAAACGGAGGAGAAATAGAGTGTCCTAAAATCCATCGTAGCAGCGTCTGTGATCTATACCATAAGGGCCAAAGCTCATTTAATTTCCAGCACATTTGCCGGACAGTTCAAAACACAGTTCTCACAGCGGATACATAATTTACTGTTTACTGTTCCATCAGCAATAAATTTTGAGGGATTAGTTGCAACAGGACATACTTTTGCACAAATAGAACATGTTTTGCACCCTTTATTATTAATATGTAATAAATTCCTCGTTCTTCCCAGAATTCCCTGGATAGTACCCATAGGACAAAATGAACACCAGGTACGCGGCTTATAAATAACTGCCAGAGGCAGGGCTATGAAAGTTGTAATAATACATAATCTAATAAAAATCATCCCTGTTTTTAAAAGATCCCCTTGAGAAATGATTAGTTGAGTTATGAATGAAGTCATAAAAACAAATATAATAAGTACCCTGAACCATAACGATTTAAGCAGCAGGGGAATACTGTTATGAAAACTTAACTTATCTACATAACGCTCCAGAAAAGCCCCCCTTGGACATAACCATCCACACCATATACGGCCTTTAAACAGCGATAAAATAAGAAAACCCGTCATCATTGCCATAACTAAAAAACCAAGGTAAGGATAAAAAACACCTGTAACCAGCATAACAGGCAACATTGCTCCGGTTATCAACTGGAGCCTTTTTCTTTTGATTTTCTCTTTTTTGTTTTCAATCATTCTCATACTCTCCTGCACTTTTACACAGCTTATAAATTACACATTTACTGCACACAGGCTTTCCTGCCCTGCATACTTTGCGACCATGAATAATTAACAAAGTTGAAAAATCAAACCATATATTTTCAAGCCACAGACCCTTAAGGTACTGTTCAATTTTTGCCGGATCTTTTTGACTTGTAAAACCTATACGGTTAGCCAGCCTTATTACGTGAGTATCAACTGTAACAGCAGGTAAATTGAAAATATGGCCTAAAATCACATTTGCAGTTTTCCTGCCAACACCTGGAAGCTTAATTAATTCATTGATTGAACCAGGTATTTTAGATTCGTAATTATCTATCAGGATTCTTGAAATCGAAATTATATTCCTGGATTTAGTCTTATAATAGTTTACAGACCTGATAATCTTTTCTATTTCCTCTAGTTCAGCTGAAGCCATTAACCTCTCATCCCCATATTTTTCAAATAATAAAGGAGTTACCCTGTTAACCATTGCATCTGTACACTGTGCAGATAAAACAGCTGCTACAAGTAGTTGAAAGTCCGTATTATAATTCAGAAACGGCTCCAGATCAGGATAGTGCTGCTTAAGCATATTATAAACTTTTATGCTGCTATTCATAACTTACTGCCTTTTTTTTTATCTTACTGACAACAACTCTTTTTATTGATAATGCCAGAAACACAATAAACAGTAATGTAATAGACTGTATTAATATTCCTCCATTACCATGATGAATATGATCTGACGATAAAAAAGAACTTACATTAGCATCATCAAGTATTATATTTAGAATATAGCCAGCAAATAATGAGCATATTACTATTACCGTAAGATAAATTATCAAAACCTTTTTGCCCATCTCTTTGATAATAACTGTTATAGCAGCTGCATTAGTGGCCGGCCCAACAGCAAGAAAAACAAAAGCAGCACCAGGTGAAATCCCTTTAATCATCAAAGCCACAGCAACAGGTATTGATGATGTGGCACAAATATACAAGGGTATCCCTGCGACAATCATCAGCAGCATAGATAAAAATTCATTATTAATATATTCAGCAAAAAAATCTTCCGGAATAAAAAATGATATTATTCCTGCTATGATAATACCTGTAATAAGATTCACTGAAATATCATCTAAAAACTCAAAATAAGCATAGTTAACAGCCTCCTTAAGTTTTTTAAGTAAAGAAGGTTTAGAATCAGTAGTTAACTGTTCATTTTTACATTGATAACAATACTCTTCCTGATGTTTGTTTTCTTTTATATGACTGTCTTCTTTACAGAAAATATTTATAGCCACTCCTCCTGCAACACCCATCACAAAAGAAACTATCGGCCGAAATACAGCAAAAACAGGCCCCATCATCCCATAAGTAGCCAGAATACTATCGACCCCTGTCTGGGGGGTTGATATTAGAAAAGAGATAACAGCTCCTTTTGAGGCTTTATTTTTCCTTAAAGATAGAGCAGTGGGAATAACACCACAAGAACATAATGGAATAGGCACCCCCAGAACTGAAGCTTTTATAACAGATAAAAAATT
>JAAEMD010000491.1 GCA_024225875.1 bacterium | reverse complement strand
TTCATCCAAACACATGCATCTTAACTCATGGGGACGTTACAAATCATCTCCATCGCTGAAACATAAGGCTTATTGTTAACGTGGAGAGAATAACCGACAGCCAAGATGTTGTCAATTTATGAAAACTGGATCATCGAGTGTATATCTTTCACGGCTATATGTTATTGCAACACCCAGGGAGTTATGCCCAGTCTGAGACACACGGCCAGGAAAATGATCACTGAAATTTGTCTTTGCGATTGTATTATCAATTAATTGCGAGTTTACTCTTCTTGCAGATTTGGTGCAATTTCCACGGCCGCTGACATGGCATAGATGGTATATTTCATCTATACTTTTGCCTAAAACAAATTCCCTATATGGATTATAAGGCCTAATGATATAAGTATTATCATTATCTTTAACTTCTAAAACCACCCCGAATTTTTCCTCCGGAGATCGAATGTCATGGATGGACTTTAAACTTTTATTTCCCCCGGGTTTTAGGAACTCATTGGGCCTGCGGCAAGCACGTCTGGAAAAACACCCATTTTTGCATACACGTTGATGAGTTTTTTCAAAACCAGAACAGTCTGAACATATTAAAGCCCCACATTTTCTGCAATGGTGTCTCCTGTTGACAATGGTAAATCTTATCCCGCAAAGTTCGCATTTATTGGATGCACTATCAGGAATCCAGACAGGATTGGTCTCAACTGCATTATCCAGGAGACAATGGTTTTCCACCCAGCTGAGAATCAATTCCTTTTGTTGCTGAACAATTTTATTGGAAACCTCTTGTTTAATCATGTTTTCATACTTAAAATCCCGAAAAAGAAGACTTTTAAAGGGATGAAAACTACCAAGATCTTTATATGTCATGGCCTCCTCAAGCCTGTTGTTTACTATACCCTTCGTAAGAGAGTTCAAATATGGACGATAATCGGGCAAGCCATTCCTACCGTCATATTCTCCAGATAAACGCCCTATGGCTGCAACCAAAATTTTTAAGAATCTATCAACATTCTTAAAAATTTTATAAGAGCCCCTGCCATATTTGTAATACAATCGACGATATTTTTCAGATATAACTTCTGGATCTATTTGCCTGTTTACTACCAAAGACGAGGGGAGCGGGCCGGGGGGACCACACACAAAGATATAACAATCTCGTATCAAAGTAAGGGTATCCTCATCAATCACGCCATGACTGATTTTCATATAAAGACGCTTAATTTTAAATTCTGACATTTTTGATTACCTTGGTTTTTAATTTATTGCAGGAATTCATTAGAAAATAAGGGTTCGCAATTAAATAAGACCCAAATGTACAATCGTATTTAACTCCAACCTCTGGGTATACAACAAGACCAAGTTTTGATGTCCAAAACAATTGAATTTTAGAAAGTTATGCATATGCTGTCCTAATTTTCTTTATTAAAACCTTTTACAATCAGAGAGTTAAAGAAATTACTAATTTCATTTTTCGTAATTTTTCGTTTATATCCAACCCTCATCAGCGAAAGAATATATCACACCAATACAGAGAATGTACATAAATTTCGTCTATTTGAATATTTTTTTTAAAAAATGACACCGTGGAAATCACCAAAAATTAACAGCTTTACATTCGCCCGCCTTGCGTATTACATAGGTATACTCAGTATCAATTTCAAGCAGTTTATTTTTCAATTCACTGCATTCCCTGGTTTGCAATTTTTTTGCATCATTATCATTTTGAAACATCTCTTTATATTTTTTGGCAAGTTTTTTATTCACAGCTCTCAAGCTATTATCACAAATATCGTTAGTTTTTGATTTTTGGCACCTCATCATTTCTTTAACACGTTCCTCAAGGGTCATAGCCATATATTTTTTAGTAAGTTGCGCCTCTAAAACATCGAAAACTGCATGGCACTCATTTGTCCCTTCCATACCCGTTAAATCGAAGCGTGGCCGTTTATTAAATACTCCATATTCATTTTTTTCCTTATATGCTTTTTCAAAACTAAGGCATTCCTGATATTGCTTTGCTTTTGCAGCCGGGTCATTTAAGTATTTCTCGTAACTCTCTTTATAAATTAAATTTCCAGGTTTTTCAGCTTTACAATCTAAATAGTTCAGTGAAATCTTTTGACATTGGTTTTCCCATTGCTGTACCGCAGAACTATCCCTATCCATCCTATCCAACAAAGGTATTTTTTTATAATCTTCGTAAGATTTTTTAAGCAAATTTTTTTTTTGACTTTTGCTCACCACTTTTTGCGCTGCCTGACATTGAAAGCCTGTGATAACCAAAAAAACAATAAATAAACTCAAAGTTGTGATTATTTTAACTCTTTTCAATTCTTTCCACTCCCTTATTTTTTACACCGCATTTAACATCGTTATTTGGGGATTCAGGTAAAATTACTGCTTGTGCTGCGATTACATCTTTTCCATTATAAGTGACCGATGGAGAACCATATACCTTGTAACCATCTTCCATTAATTTTGATATTCTCTCACAAAAATCGGAATCATCCTTTCCGGTAATAAGGCGATATTTTAATCTCTTTTCCATATTTAGCCATCCCTTATTTCTATTCAATATTTCCATATAAATTCATCAATTTTTTACCATGTAACTTTGTTTCACAGAATAACATTTAATGGCTACCAAAAAAGAATGGGAGTAGCAACACCATTCTTGAAAAGAATTTATTTTCCAACAGGATAATACTCATTATCAGCTCACTTAGTCTTTTGTTTATCAACAGCTACACACTGAGTTTCTCTATCTTTAACGGGAAAATTCGCTGTGGAGACCGCTATAGTGAAAAACAAATATAACTTAAACTTTTGCAAGAAGACTTTAAAAAGGCCTTTTTGAAGTGCACTGCCATTGAATCAATGTCCTGGGTACAAATAGATTGCAGTGATCAGATAATTATGGTTCATCCGATTAACGCGTACTTTTTTCTATGAAGATCAAAAAGCTTCAATTTGAAAAATTCAAAATCACGATATCCATAGGCCTGCCTTTTCATAGTTTTAATTTTGTTAT
>JAAEMD010000490.1 GCA_024225875.1 bacterium | reverse complement strand
CTGAGTGCTGTGTACTGGCGTACATTAACGAAGTCATTTGAAAACTTTAAGTGTCGGACATTTTATTTTGGATCAGCTATAAAACCAGTTTCAAGTTATATATTTTTATATTGTTCTCTTTGTTATCTTTTTAAGCTATAATTTTCTGGAGCTATAAATTATAGCTGCTACAAATTGAACTGTCCGTTTAAATGGCTGAGTGCTGTGTACTGGCGTACATTAACGAAGTCATTTGAAAACTTCTGTGTCGAACATTTTATTTTGGATCAGCTATACTCACAATAAATAATTCAGGAGCATTAAATCCTTGAGCATCAGACCTGCTATCTTCATTATTGATGATAATAAAGAAACAGCAAAAGACCTCGCTGCAATTTTACAACATGATTACGAAGTCATTCTTACTCACAACGAAATAAATGCTGTTGCTATGTATGAAAGTCTGTATTTGAAAATAAGAGTTGTCTTTCTCAGGATAGACCTGCCTAACATCAGGGGAAATAAACTTCTTTCTGCCTTAAAAAAAATCAGCAGTCTTCCAGAAATAATAGTCTTCTCAGAACATCAGAGTATTACTGAGACAGTATCTGTAATGAAAAACGGTGCCTATGACTACATAACCACCCCATTTAATAAGGGTATTGTACTTCAAAAAACCGAAAGTGCTTTAGAAGATATTAACAATATAAAAAAAATAGACGATTTTTCAAAAAATATAATAAGCAGTCATGAGGATATAAATCATCGCCTGTATAAAGCTCAAAATATAATCTTAGAAAATCAAAAATATCAATCGGACTTATCTGAAGAGGTGCTGTCCATAATACAACTGGAACAAAATGATGATATCCCGGCATCTAAACACATTAAAAAAATTCTCGATAAATCCATAGAAAAGAAAAAAGCAAAAGTGCTTATTGTCGAAGATGAAGAGATATACCTGACCATGCTCAACGGTTTTCTAAAACACAAGTACGACACATTATTAGCTAAAGATGGCTCTTCTGCCTTGAAAGCTTTTAAAGACACACCTGGCCTGGACCTTGTTCTCCTGGATATTTTTCTTCCTGATACAAGTGGAGATATTATCTTAAAAGAGTTTAAAAAAATAAGAAAAGAGGTAGACGTTATTATGATTACCGGCTTCAAGCTGGCTGACCTGGCTGTTGATACAATAAAAAATGGTGCCAGTGACTACATAAACAAGCCTGTACTAAAAAAAGATTTGCTTGCCACAATAGAAAAAACTCTATACAAAAAAAAGATCTCTAACCTTTTTAAAGGCCTTGGAAAAACCTTTTTCGAAGACCACCTGACATTCGAGTCAAAAATAAACATATTAAATGATTTATGTAAAAGTAGAAAAGATAGCGGAAGAAAAGTGTTTATGGAAGATATTTACATATTTTTTCCCGAACTAAGAGACACCTGTATTCCAGAAGGATTAATTCTACCAGACAGCGTATTTGAAAAGGGTATCAAACATTTTATAGATGATATAAAATCAAAAATCAAACACTTCAACCCTCTGGCAGCTTAATTATAAATTCACTCCCCCTGCCCTGCTCAGACTCAACCATAATAACCCCATTATGGTCATTTATTATTCTTAGAGAAGTAGAAAGGCCCAGTCCAATATTTTTACTTTTAGTCGTCCAGAAAGGATTGAATATCTCCTCAATATCATTACAAGCTATTCCACAGCCATTATCTTTCACAATAACCTCAATCCCTTTGACTTCAACCCCATTATTATCAATAAAAATACAATTACCAGTTATGATCTCAATCTCCCCATGATAATCTATTGCTTGAGCAGCATTTAAAATTATATTCAAAAATACCTGGCTCAAGCTATCTGTATCTCCGATAATGCTGGAAATATCTCTTGTTATCAAATCTACTTCTATATCTCTTTTCTGACACTCTCCGGAGGCTAAAATAATAATATCCGACAATATCTTATTCACAGAAACATTTTCTCGTTTACAAGAAATCGATTTACCATACTGCAAAGTAGTTGTAGTGATATTTGATAAACGAATAATGCTTTGCTTTACCTGCTCTGAATATTTAATGACAATATCTCTGGTATCAATGTTTTCTATAACCCTCTCAATGCCGGATAAAATCACCCCTAACGGAGTTTCTATCTCATGGGCTATACTAAGTGTTAAAGTAGCGTAAGAAGCTTCCTTAGCCATCTTTTCCGTTATTGCAAGGCTTTTGTGATAGTCAATCTTTGTCTTCTCATATGGAAGAATCCTTTCCAGAGCAAAAGCTATCTGATAAGAAATCATATCAAAAAGGTTAAAATCATCTGAAGTATAAGCATTGGATTTTGTCTTTTGACCTAACAAAAGCATACAAAATAATTTACCTTCTATTAAACATGGTATATATACAGTAGTATCAGATTTCAACAGATCGTCCTTTATCGTATTTTCTGCATCTTCAATATATTGAATTTCAGAAATTTTCTTTAATCTTTCTATTATCTTCCTGTGCTCTTTTTCGCCTGATTCCGGCAACCCGAACTGAGCGTTCCATAAAACAAAATCATCCTTGCGCTGAATATCCAGATTATAATTTTCCGGCCTGTAAAAACGGACGCTCTCTATACCTGTATCTTCTTTTAAAAAAATATCAACAACAGAAAACAACTCTTTAATACTGCTGCATGATGCTGACTTTTGTGTAAAATAAGCCAGTAATTCACTGTACTCCCTCTGCTCTTTTAGTAACAGGCTGGAAAATATTTTTTTACTCTTTATAAAAATTCTCTGATAGAAAAAACATACAAAAACCCCGTATACCATGGCTAAAATATGAAAAGTATTTTTATTAAAATTTATGAAAGCTGTTGATAAAAAATAATATATTATCCCTGGCAATAAAAAAAACACTGCTAAGAATAAAATGCTTATAAAATTAATGAAAATAACATTGATATCTCTCAGCCTGTTTCCTGGGTTTACGTAGAATAAGGTTATAATAAACAAAGAAGGAAAAAACGGTCCCATCATAATATATTCACGATCACCTGTTAATGGAAAAATTAAATTTGTAATAATTATCATTAACACAGATGCCAGTAAGGTTGAAATAAGATATTTTAACCTTAACTTGTCAGCACCCTTTGTTTCTCCCAGTACCCTTACAAAAGTAACAAAAACTACAATCATATAAATAATAAAATAACTGGTAAAAATAAAATGTCCTGCCTTATTCATAACTAAATCTTTTCCAGCTGACTCCTTCACTAAAAAAGGAGTCAGGCTCATAACCATAATTATGAAAGGTATAAAAAAATATATAATGATATACGAAAAAGAAAAGTTACTCGGTTTATTGGGATAATGGTAAGCATATATTAATACCGCTGCAGGAATAACTGCACCAGAACAAAAAGCCATTCTGAAGAACCATATTGACTGGTACCAGGAAAAAAAGTATGGAAAACAAAAACCGTTCAACATCCATAAAACAGTAGCTATCAAACCTGCAAAACAAGAGGCACTCACTATATTTTTACGCCCTGAATATAAAATTAATAAAGCAAAAATTAAATATATTAATACTAAAGTTGTATGCGCGATTATCATTAACTATTGTGTCTCCCCGGTTTTTTCACAGGCTTGCAAAGGTAAAAACAGACTGAAATGTGTTCCTTCCGATTCAATAGAAGTGACATCTACAACGCCACCATGCTCGGAAACTACTTTCATAACAATAGAAAGACCCAGTCCAGTGTTCTGATACTTTGTAGTAAAAAACGGATCAAATATTTTACTGACCTGATCCTTAGACATACCTTTTCCTGAATCTATAACCTCAATCTTTACACCCTCTTTACGATGGCCCTGCTTATCAAAAAAAATATCAGTTCCAGTTTTTAATTTAATTAAGCCATTCTCTTCTATAGCCTGTATAGCGTTCAGCATAATATTTAATAGAACCTGATTTAAACTGTCTACATCTCCATTTACTGCAGGAATATCTAAAAATTCTTGCTCTATTTTTATTTTTCGTTTTCTACATTCCGCATTTGATATCAATACAATATCTGTCAATATGTCATTAATCGATACAAACTTCATTTCCCTGTCAGACACAGGACTACCATACTTAAGCATAGTTCTGGTAATATTTGACAGTCTGTATATGCTTTTATTTATCATGTCCAGATATTCCAGGACAGCGGCTTTATCATCGATGTTATCCTGAACCAGCTCCATACCAGATAAAATCATCCCCAGCGGATTATTTATCTCATGGGCTATGCCTCGTGTTAATGTTGCATAAGAAGCCTGTTTTGATATTTTTTCAACTGCTTCAAGGCTCTTTCTATACTCTTCTTTTACCTGCTCAAAAGGTGTAATCCTTTCTAAAGTTAATCCAACCTGAACAGCAATAACCTCAATTAGTCTGAAATCTTCCAGTGTATATGCATTTTCTGATAGTTTAGGCCCTAAGAAAACTAATACTTTAGGCTTATCTCTTACTAAACAGGGAAAATAAATATCTATATTGTTTTTTGTCATAACCGAGATAACATCATTGTCAAACTCTTTTATAAAAGCAGGCGCTTTTATATCAATGACAGATTTTATTAAGAATTTTACTCCAGTTAACTCATCCTTATTAACGTTTTTATTCCATAATAAAAACTCCTTTATATTTTCTCCTTTATTAACCTCCGGAAGATAGAATATTTTTATATCCGCTATTTCCAGCTCTTCCTGAAAAAAAATTTTTAGTGTTTGTAAAACATCATTATGATCTGAACATAAAGCCAGATGCTCTAAGAATATTTTTAAATCTTTTTTATAATTATATTTGCTTTTTAGAAAAGCAACTTCTGATGTTGTCTGAATTTTTATAATCAACCACTTAAAAAATATTGCTGCAATAAACCAGTAAATACTAATCCATATAATAAACATCCTGCCATAAAATAAACCCTGTAAAAAAACAAATCTATCGCTAAGATATGAAACAGGTACCATATATAAAAATGCATAGCCCAGCATAAGTAATGATATGGCAATGATTACAGCAAACGTCTTTCTTATAATTAAACGTATATCCATCAATCTGTGTTTTAATACCGCATATAAATTAAACACTATGAAAAAAGTAAGAAAAAAAGGTCCAGCTACACTATATTTATGAAGATTTATAATTGGTAACAACAGATTAGTAACAATAGCTAAGGAAGATAAAGAGATCGCAAGAAAAAAATACTTGATTCTCAACCTGTCTACACCAGTATACCTGGTTTTACCTCTGTAAGCTACCAGTATTGCGGCCCCTATGTACAGGGTTAAGTTTAATGCATAAAGTTTATGAAAAGCACCATATACACCTGTCCTGTCAGGATTTACGCCTTTTAAAATTAATGGTGTCGGCACCATTATCAACAAAAAAACAGGGACTGCTGATAATAAAAGGGTTTTAGTAAAGTTAAAATGTATAACTTTCCTGGGGTAGGTCAGGCAAAACATTAGTATTGTATAAGAACAAACCAGTGGACATAAAAAAGCTGATCTACCCCAAAAAATAATATTAGCACCTGAGTTCTTAACCATATAAAGGCTGACAACCCATCCCCCTAAAAACACAGCTGTAATAAAAAAAAATATATGCTCTATTCTTTTTCTATTGAAAAAAAAAGGTATGGCACCTAAAAAAACATTAATCCCTGCAATTATAAAATAAGAAAATTTCATACTTCTAAATGATACATTCAGTTTATTATAAGCGCAAAAAATTTCATTTAATAAGGTTCCTCTTTGTAAGATATTTTAATCTATGACTACTTATTACTGTGCTGCTTAAAGTACAAATTCTTCCTTTTCTTAATTCTACTCAATTACACCGGGAAATTTCGTAACTACCAGGTTCAAGCCATATCCATATAATGATCTGCAGGCTACATCCGGCAAAGATGTGGATAAAACTACAATCACTGATTGTCCTTTGCCCGATTGTCTTAATTCTTTAAAATAGTGGTGTGTCATAAATTTACCAAAAAGATCATCAATCCAGTCAGCAAAATAGTTACCATGGCAGTCTTGTACACTATAAAATAAATAGAAAAAAATTCATAGCTTAAGCTAAGCTATCAGGTTATTGATCAATATCAAAATTATTTGTTAATGTTTTTCATTATACAGCTTTAATCTTTTATCATTATCATCAAGATAACCGCATTTTCCAAGAAATTTATTGTTAAACCAGTCCCAGTTTTTTCCTGATATTTTAGGATAGTATGCTCTTAATTTGACTATATATGAAGAATAAGTAGCAGTACATAATAGTCCTGTACCGCTGTTTCTTAATGCCTCAAAGTAACGGTCTAACATATAGTTATCAGATTTTTTATCAACTGAAGCTTCAGTAGGTATCCATACATCGAATTCTGTTGCATATTGTTCTGAATATTCTTTTTCCATATGCTTTAGTACTGCATTATTTAAAGCAGCAGGCAGGTTATCTTCAATATATTGATCAGTGCCGCTGGATAATCCGTCCCTAAAAGGTTTAGTCTTCTGATCCTTATTAGAAGATTGTAAACTTTCATATTGTGATCTTAAATTTTCCTTTATAGCCTTCTTTTCTTCTTGAGATATAACAACATCCTTCTTAGCCAGATTATACATCATCTCACTATTTTCTTTCGTCATTGAAAAGGATTGATTAAATATTTTTTCCAGACCGTCAACCCATCCCTTAAAATGGTTTTGTAGCTGTTGTTCGCTATCAAAATAATTTAATTCGTTATATAATATGTTATCTTCCTTAGTTAGATTAAACTCAGAACCCAACCCTGTCCCGGATTTTATAAGATATATAAAGTCAGGGTAAGTGTTTTTTAGATTATCTATATCCACTTCGGACAATAGCTGTTCATTATTCTCGAAATTACGTTTAATTACTCCTGTAGATTCTAATAAATTAATAAGATATTGTGCCTTCTGGCTGTCAAGATCATCCGTTTTTTCACTTGAAAAAAAACTAGTACATGAAGAACTTGATGCTAATTGTGCACTATTGTACAAATTTAATATCTTTTTATTATATAATTTATGAAATTTTTTTATTGCCGCAGTAAGATCAGGAACCATTGTTGCTTTTTTGATTTTAGCTAGAGATTGGTACAAATTAGATGTATTAGTCCTGAAAGCCACAGTTACTTTATCCAAATCTATATTTTCTTGAGCCTTCACATTATCAATATAGTTGATCAGGGTGACTGTCTGAAGAAAACTGCCCAACCCTTGTTTCTGGATTTTTTTGATAGAATAGTTTCCCGGAAAATAAAATGCAGTATTTTCATCATTTAAGTGAACTTTTTTGCCTGCAATAAAACAAGCCGGTTCCAGGTCTTCTGTAAAAGCTATATATTGGATTGTATCTAAATAATATTCCAGTGCTCTTAAAAACCTTTTGTTATATTTGTTATGATTATCTGTATCTGTGTCGCTAAAACTTATTTTTGCAGCCATTCCTTCCCAGGAGTTTAAAATTATGTATCTAATAAATTCTCGTAGAGGTTGTCCATTATTTACCTTATAAAGATTGAATACTGGCGAAAAACTTGAATCGTCAAGATTTTTGAGACCTGCATAAAGAGGGGCTGGTTTATTCTTTACTTCTAAAGGTTCAATATCTTTACTATTAATCAGGTTTTGTATTACCCTCTTATCAACACAAGTGTTGTTTTTAAAGTTCAGGTTAAGCTTTTCTAAATTAGCTGCAATTACTTTAAACATTAGCTACCTCCAATCAAAATTCAACTATAACTTATAACTGTAAATATCTAAAAATAAACAGTATTTTAATATTTATTTTTAAGATGTCTCCTGTTAAATTATAAACATCCATAAATAGTTATCGGAAAATATCTGTTTAAAATGCATCGAAATATTAAACTGTTTTTAAAACAGTCTTATTGTAAATTAATATCTATAATGATCAGATTTATAGGGGCCTTCAATATTCATTCCCAGATACTGTGACTGCTTATTAGTCAGCTTTGTAAGCTTTACTCCTAACTTCTCCAGATGCAGTCTGGCAACCTCTTCATCAAGGTTTTTGGATAAGGTATAAACACCGACTTCATAATCGTTCTGCCATAGATCTATTTGAGCTAAAACCTGATTTGTAAAAGAATTACTCATCACAAATGACGGATGTCCTGTTGCACATCCAAGGTTGACCAGTCGTCCCTCTGCTAACAATATTATAGAGTTACCTTCCTTAAAAACATAGCGATCTACCTGAGGCTTAATATTTATCTTTGTCACCCCATCAAGCACGTCAAGATCTTCTACCTGAATTTCATTATCAAAATGACCAATATTACATACAATAGCCAAATCTTTCATCTTTGACATATGATCTGCTGTTATAACATCACAGTTTCCTGTAGCCGTTACAAAAATATCAGCAAAAGATAAAGTCTCCTCAACAGTTAATACTTCAAAACCCTCCATTGCGGCCTGCAATGCACAAATAGGGTCAATTTCAGATATTATAACCCTTGCGCCAAAACCACGCATTGACTGGGCACATCCCTTACCAACGTCCCCATAACCGCAAATAACAACCGTTTTTCCGGCAACCATAATATCAGTTGCTCTTTTTATTCCATCTGCTAAAGATTCTCTACACCCATAAAGATTATCAAATTTAGATTTAGTAACAGAATCATTAACATTTATTGCAGGAAATAAAAGCTCCCCTCTTTCCTGCATCTGATAAAGACGATGAACACCTGTTGTTGTTTCTTCTGATACCCCCTTAATCTTCGAGGCTGTATCCTGCCACTTAACCGGATTTCTTTTCAAACCCTGCTTAATTAAACTCATCACTATATTTAATTCTTTATTACCCGTATCAATATCAGCTTTAGATTGATCTTTTTCAACCTCTACTCCCTTATGGATAAGGAGGGTGGCATCTCCGCCATCATCAACTAATAAATCAGGGCCTGTGCCATCAGGAAATGTCAGCATCTTCTCTGTACACCACCAGTACTCTTCCAGAGTCTCACCTTTCCAGGCAAAAACAGGAACACCGGCTTCAACAATAGCAGCCGCAGCATGATCCTGTGTAGAAAATATATTACAGGATGCCCATCTGACATCAGCACCAAGCTCAACAAGAGTTTCTATCAAAACAGCAGTCTGGATTGTCATATGTAGAGATCCAGAAACCTTAACATCTTTTAACGGTTTAGTTTTACCGTATTTTTCCCGCAAAGCCATTAAACCAGGCATTTCATTTTCAGCCAGACTAATTTCTTTTCGTCCAAATTCTGCCAGCGCCATATCTTTTACTTTATACTCTCTTGTTGTCGTCATATTCATCATTTTTACCTCTCATAATATATTTAATTATAATTGTTATAATAAACAGATATTTTTACAATTTCAAAGCCAGGTGAAATAAGCTGTGAATTTCTTAAAATATCACAATTATTGATTAGTATCCCGAACCGCTACTCATTATAGTCAAAAAAGTTTTTTTTTCAAACCTGTATTATTATGTCTCTG
>JAAEMD010000489.1 GCA_024225875.1 bacterium | reverse complement strand
TATAGCTTTAACAACTCTAATCCTTAATGTTTCTTGTCCGTCTCTTGTCAATTTTCTGGCATCTGTTTTTTGCATAAACTAAGTATACTATTTATCTACTACTTTGTGAACTGAGTAATAGTCAGGTTCTGCATATTCTACATTTGGGTTTCCTTTTAACTGATTCACTGCATTTGCAACTGACTGATTTTGGACTTTCCAAACCTCAAAATTCAACCCAGGGTTAACCTTAGATTTTATATCCTGTACATGACTTGCTTGTATACTACTCATCAAAGCACCTACAGATTGAGCTTGAAGTCCTGACTTATACTTTACAATAATTCTATCTGTAACCTCAGATGTTTGTACTGTTATGCTCTGCTGAGGACTCAAATCAATACTTTCTGATTCTGTAATCTGGTTCATTGTTTTTGAACAACCCTGAACTATTCCTATTATTAAGAAAATAGAAAGTATAAATCTTATGTTTTTATTTTTATTCATAAACTACCATCCTTTACTAAACCATTAGTTCTCAATCAATGGTATGCTGGTCATTTGGCTCTGCATATTCAACAGCTTCAAACTGTTGTAATTTTTCTATAGCTTCTTCAATTTCAAGTCCTTGAATAGCCCAAACTTCTGCATTTAATTTGTTAATTTCGGATGTTTTATTTCCATTTACAGATTCTCTCAACAATTCTTTTGTAGGTTCGGGCGTTTCACTTTTAAACTGAACAATAATTTCAGAAGTTGCCTGATTTTCAGAGGTCTGGTTGACAGAGGAT
The DNA here is from genome assembly GCA_024225875.1 of bacterium. Lineage (GTDB taxonomy): Bacteria > Margulisbacteria > Marinamargulisbacteria > JAAEMD01 > JAAEMD01 > JAAEMD01. Next base: position 268 of record JAAEMD010000489.1, on the reverse strand, counting down.
ATATCATCACTACTATAAAAACATCCATACTGTGTAAAAATAATTAAGCAAAAAAGAAGCAATAATGTCTTTACTTTCATTTTTAAATCTCCTTCTATATAGCATTTTTTTAGCGAAAAATATTATAGACCCAAGTTCGCCAAAACCCACTAAAAAAGCAGTATAAAATCCACTAAATCTAGATAACCCTTCAAATTTTCAGGCGTAAAGGAGTTGCGATTTCTTGGGTTTCGGGCGAATGTAGTGACCCATGGAATATCCGATGTTG
>JAAEMD010000488.1 GCA_024225875.1 bacterium | reverse complement strand
TTTAACTTAACTTGATAAATTGAATGTGTTTTTTGGATGCTATTCATCTCTTCTTTTCTCAGTTCTTTTGTTTTTTTGATGATTGGGCTGCGTCAGCAAGCCCTAAATAAACTGACACTTCAATTTGTACCAGCTATAAATATCAAAAATATATTTCTTATGTGTGTTTTTTAAAGACTGTTTTATATTTGAATTATTTTGTTTTTACTGGATACCAGGCGTATAAATATGTTTTAGAATGTAGTTGACCGCATGATACTGATGAAACTGAGCTTCAATGAATTTTAAACCTCTATTTTTTTAAGCAGAGTTAATGACAGTTAACTGGCCAGATTCTGGTCGGTGATAGATTTAGCTTACTTAAAAAACAGGATATGGTGGGCCCACTAGGACTTGAACCTAGGACCTACCGGTTATGAGCCGGCCGCTCTAACCAACTGAGCTATGAGCCCCTGTTTTCTAAGTAATAGTTACATTAGAGTACTATTTCTTGCAGGATGAAATGATTTATCCCTGTGCTTTTTTAAACCTGTCCGGGATAAGCCTTATTAGTCTATAATCACTTCATATCATTTACTAAATTCAGCTATAGCTGTTCCAAAGTAAAATGTCCGACAATAAAGTTTTCAAATGACTTCGTTAATGTACGCAAGTACACAGCACTCAGACATTTAAACGAACAGTTCAATTTGTATCAGCTATAATACACTATTTCGGGTATCTTTTAAAGAATTTTCTGGTTTTTTTTTATGATTATTTTTGATTTGTTC
>JAAEMD010000487.1 GCA_024225875.1 bacterium | reverse complement strand
TTTGCAGCAATAGGCAAATGGACAAAAAAATATAAACAAGAAGGTATAAAAGGGTTAAGCAAAAAGAAACAGGGGCGCCCCAGGTCCAGCGGCAAATTAAAAGGATGGCAGGCAAGCTGGATATCAAGGGCAATAACAGACCAATGTCCAGATCAATTAAAGTTACCATTTATGCTTTGGACAAGGGAAGCTGTACAGCAGTTAATTAAAGATAAGTTTGATATCGAATACAGCCTCCCAACAATTAGCCGATTATTAAAAAAATGGGGATTTACATTACAAAAGCCATTAAGGTTCGCATATGAGCGAAACGATCAAAAAATTGCTCAATGGGTAAAAGTGGAATATCCATCAATAAAGAGACAGGCACAAAAAGAAAATGCTGAAATCCATTGGGGAGATGAAATGGGTATTCGTTTTGATGATCAGGCAGGACGCTCTTTCTCAAAAAAAGGTAAAACACCTGTAATTAAAAAGACTGGAAAACGCTTCAAATGTAATATGATTTCTACAGTAACAAATAGCGGGAAGAATCGTTTTATGATTTATCAAGATTCGTTTACTGTAGAGGTGTTTCTAAAATTTTTAAGACGGCTTATTTACAAAGCAGATCGACAAATATATTTAATTGTAGATAACCATAAGGTTCATCACGCATACAAAGTTCAAGACTGGCTTGAAAAACATAAGGACAAAATATCCATTTTTTATTTGCCTCCATATGCTCCAGAACTTAAACCTGACGAATTACTCAATCAGGATGTTAAATCAAATGCTGTTAAACATAGAAAGCCTGAAAACACTAATCATCTAAAGAAAGCTTTAAAATCTTATATGTGTAAGATCCAAAAAAGTCCAACCAAAGTTGCTGACTTTTTTAAAAAAAAAGAGGTTGCTTATACCGCTTAGTTTCTATCTGTATTTGACTGGACTAACTTTTGATTATCTAAAACGTAAACATTCAATTACAGGAAGTATTACTTACTTTTTATTGTTTTTAACAATATCATAAGCCCCTTGACGGAATTCTGATGACAGGTTCATCAACAGCTCTACTTCCTGGCTGGTTAATAAATTTACTTTCTCATTGGCCTGCTCTACCTTTTCTGTAGCCTGTTCTACTTTTTGCTCCATTACTCTTATTTTAGTCTGTATTTCATCTACATAATGATCTATATGTATGGTTATTGCTTCTCTTATTTTGATTTCATCCTCGAATGTTATTTTAAGCTCATAATGTTGTTTTTCCTGATGTTCCAGTTTTTGTTTTTGTTTAGTTACTTGTTTTTGAAGGCTTTCATAAAGCTCTTTCTGCTCTTGAATAAATGCCTGCATATCCTCACTCATAAACTACCCCTTTATATGGACTTTTAAATATAAAAATATCATATCATTATCCACTATTCTAGTTCTAAGTTATTAAGTTCTAAGTTGTTTAGTTCTAAGTTCTAAGTTGGATAGTTCTAAGTTCTATGTTCTAAGTTCTAGGTTATTTAGTTCCAGGTTCTAAGTTGGGAAGTTCTAAGTTGTTTAGTTCTAAGTTATTAATTTATTTTAGAGCTTATAGCTGTT
>JAAEMD010000486.1 GCA_024225875.1 bacterium | reverse complement strand
GAATCGTGATCCAGAAGATTGAATGACAGGCGTTTGGCCTCGTCGTCCAAAAGATCGGCCCACCTGGTCAGTTGAGCGAATGCCCATTTCATCACACCAATGAATTTCTGCACATTCTTTTTTAGCTTGTCTCAGGGTGGTCCCTTTTAAACTACCTTACCCTGGGGAATTTATATTGACATTAACAGATAACAGAGCCCAAACCATTCTAAAAGGAACAGTAATGCAAGCCCAATTTTGGTGGGGGAGCCGGGCGGTGCCTGGGTTTTTACCAAAGAATAAGGTTTCCCTTAAATAAGCCGTAAGCGATCCCCAAACCACATACTAAAAAGTTATGCGCAAAAGATATAATGTTAATGCCTGGAGGTGAAAGTATTAAATATGATCTGGAAGACTTTTCTGCCTTTTTTGGGCTTGGCGACGGCTCTGTCGGAGATATCGGACAGCTTGGAATCAAGAAAAAAATTAAATAATTTGGAATCAAACAATGATTAAAAACAAACAAGCTATTAAAAATACAGAGGATTTATTTTTTATCCGAGATAAAGGAATATATGTTTTGTTTGACAGACGGAATATACGTTTTTTTAAGCTATTAAATAGCTTTATAAAAAACGAACAGTTAGCTTTGGAGCATTATTTTAAAAACTTTAGTTGCAGCATGACAACAAAACAAAAAATAAAGGAACAATCCTTTAAAAAACTGGTTTTAATAGTAACGGATACCTGTAATCTCAGATGCAAATATTGCAAACTGGCCCACAATAGTGTTGATGAGCAATGAGGCTGAAACAGGGCAAAAAAATAAGAATTATCCACTATAAAGAAAGCTTACTATAAAAATCCAACAGGGGTTTTGAAGATATTGCCAGATTACCAGCTATACATTCCGGGCATCTCATATTTTAGATGGCAGCAATATTAACTATTGATATCAACTTAATACTAATATTTTGTAACAAAGACCAAATGCACGTGCATATTAAAAACACAATGTCTTCCAGTGCGATAATTGTTTTGTTTTTCCATGGGCCAATGATATAATTTTTTGATGATTATTCGCAAGGCATTCAAGTATAAACTTAAGACAACACCAGGTATTGAGCAACAGCTCTCAATGATGGCAGGTTGTAGTCGTTTAGTTTGGAATAAAGCCCTGGCAATGAGTTTAAACAGGCTGCAAAACAAACAATCTATAATTTGGTATAACGAATCGGCATTTTGGTTGAAGTTTTGGAAATCAACCACGGAGTTATGTTTTTTAAAAGATTGTCATTCGCAAGTCTTACAGCAGACACTGAAAAATCTCGAGCGTGCATTTCGTGATGCTTTTAACAAAAAGCAGCCGAATAAACGCAACCCTGTTTTTAAACACAAAGGTCAATATGACAGTTTTAGTTACCCTCAGGGCTTTAAAATTGAAGGCTCACGTGTATTTCAATATTTTAGCGCGGGGCCCGCGTGTTAGCCTGTGGAGAGAGGGTACTCTCTTTGAAGCAGGAACTTAAGGCCGCATGAGCGGCCTGGAATCTCCTTCCTTCAGGTGGGAGAGGATGTCAAACATAATAAGACAAAAGAAAATATAAAAGAAGAGCTTAAAGTACAATTAAAAATCTTTTTGAATGGAGTGCTGGCCTGATGAGAAATAATTTATACTGTATTCTGGCAATGATTTTGAG
>JAAEMD010000485.1 GCA_024225875.1 bacterium | reverse complement strand
TCCTGAAACACTTGAGGCAAACATATTTAATAATTGATAATTTATTCTTCTTTTGTTCTGGTTATATGCTGGATCTTTGATCGCACTTGAAAAGGCAGCTCTGCATCTCTGGCATATAAATCGCTGGATGTACCAGCTATACAAGCATATATTTTGTTAAAAAGAACTGATGATTTTTTCCAGGTCACGGCTGTTATGTGCCTGAGAAATGAAATTTGCTTCAAACTGTGATGGCGAAAAGTACACTCCCTTACTCATTTGTTCCTGATAAAAACCAGCAAATTTTTTAAAATCGCAATTTTTAACATCAGTATAACTGTCAGGTCTTTTTTTACTAAAAAATAATGTGAACATAGATCCAGCTGAGTTAACAAAGATACCTCTGTTTTTTATTTTTTTTCTGAGGGCGTTAATAAAAAGAGCAGACTTGCTGTTAAGCTCTTGATAAAAAGAATTTGTCAGCAGATTAAGAGTAGCTATTCCAGCACTCACTGCTACAGGGTTGCCGGAAAGTGTGCCTGCCTGATAGACCCCTCCTTTGGGAGCTAACATTTCCATTATTTCTGATTTACCGCCAAAGGCGCCAACTGGAAAGCCGCCACCAGTTATTTTACCTAAACAAGTTAAATCCGGGCTGATATTAAAATAATCCTGTGCCCCTCCTTGGCATAACCTGAATCCGGTAATGACCTCATCAAAAATCAATAAAGATTTATTTTGCAGAGTTACTGTCCTTAGTGTTTCCAGAAAACCTGATTGAGGTAATATTACGCCCATATTGGCAGGAACAGGTTCAACAATCACAGCCGCAATCTCCTGGCCATAGCAGGTCATTGCTTTAATAAAGGCTTCTTTATTATTAAAGGGTATACATATCGTGTCCTTTATAAAAGACAAAGGTACCCCTTGAGAGGAAGCCTGTGCCAGATTATTTAAGCCTGACCCGCCTGCAACTAATAAAGAATCTGAGTGTCCATGATAACAGCCTTCGAACTTGAGGATTTTATTTTTACCTGTATAGGCCCGTGCTAATCTGACGGCACTCATCACAGCTTCAGTGCCGGAATTAACAAAACGAACCTTATCTATTGATCCTATTCTCTCGGTAATCATTTTCGCCAGCTCAGTTTCAAGTTCTGTTGGTGTGCCGAAACTTGTGCCGTTTCTGATTGTTGCGATCACTGCATCAACAACTTTATTATGAGCATGCCCCAGAATAAGAGCACCCCAGGAGCAGCAGAAATCAATATATTCATTACCGTCTACATCAAAAAGACTGGAGCCTTTACCCTTTTGAATAAATACTGGTGCTCTTCCTATAGCACTAAAGGACCTTACCGGACTGTTAACACCGCCTGCTATATACTTTTCTGCTTCGTTAAAAGCACTGTCTGATTTTATTGTTTTTTTGTTCATAGCTTTACATTAGTAACTGCTTATAAAACAGGTACGGCACAAAATATGATATGATTCTTGATGCACCTGCTCTTTTCATAGCAATTAATATTTCCAGTATAATATCTTCATTACACAATTTGTTTTCAACCGCATTTCTGATCATACAGTATTCACCAGAAACATTATAAGCAACAACTGGTATTTTAAATAAGGTTCTGGCCTTATTTATAATGTCTAAATATGACAGGGCCGGTTTAATAATAATTTGACCTGCGCCCTCTTCAATATCGGACGATATTTCCATCATTGCTTCTTCGGAATTAGCATAATCCATTTGATAAGTTTTTCGATCACCGCTTCCTGGAGTACTTTTGGCGGCTTTTCTAAAAGGACCATAAAAAGATGAGGCATATTTAGCTGCATAAGATAAAATTTCAGTCTTCTTGAATTTATTTTTATTAAGTTTTTCTCTTATATAAAATATCCTGCCGTCCATCATATCAGAAGGAGCTACAATATCTGCTCCAGCTCTGGCATGGCTTAACGCAATATCTGCTAATATTTCACAGGTTTTGTCATTATCTCCGATATGACAGTGTCCGTTAACTGTAAAAGAACAGAGACAAACATCTGTGATGATTTCAAGCCCGGGCAGATGCTCTTTTATTTTCGGTATAGCTTTTTGTAAAATGCCCTGACTGTGATAAGCATATTCCAGATCTTTTTTGTCCGGAACAGGGAAAAGTATAATGGATGTTAATCCCTGAAAATAAAGTTCTTTTAAATCAGGTATTAAAAAGTCGGCCGAATAATGGAAAACGCCTGGCATGCCGGAGATCTCTTTTTTTATATTATTTCCCTCAACTAAAAAAACCGGCCATATCAAATCAGCTTTACTTATCAGTGTTTCTCTGTACCTCATCCTTGTTTCAGTATTAACTCTTCGATAACGGTATCTTTTGAACATTATAGATATATCCTTTTTGGTTCAATGTGTTTTTTGTATATTCTCCATATACATATAATACTAAATGCTGCGGTATTTCCCTGTATATTTCCAGAAAAGCGTCAACTGTAGATGAGCTGCTGAAAATAATCCCGGTAAACTCCTGGAGATCTACTACAGGTTGTTTCAACTGTTCTGTTTTATATATGACCTCTTTATACACATTGTCAAGCTTGTGGATATTATTCGAGGAGAGATTAGAGCAGGGATACAGAACTCTGTTATAGCCAGTATTTATTATTTCCCGGGCTAAATGGTCAGAATCAAATATTTTCGGCATATGATTAACCTCATACCCGAATTTCTCTATCTCGTTTCTGGTATATGGCCCTATTGCAAATATTTTTTGAGATTTCAGGATTGTATTGTATCTGCAAAATATACTTACAGCTGAAATACTGGTAAAAACCACGGCATCATAACTATTTATACTCAACTCTTTTTTAGCTGGTACGATCTTTATTAAAGGATAATGTAGTATTCTACCAGGCATTTTAATATTATCTGGATTCAGGCCAGTATAAAGTATTTTTGATTGTTGATATGACTCTCTAACCACGTCTCCGGCAATTACAATCACTGGAGATTCCAGATTCATTCCGGGCATTTTTTTTACGGAGGTTTTAACAATTTTTTCATTAAGGCTGCCGGCACTTTGTATTAAAGCAACAGAAGTTTCCTGGTTAAAGCCTTTTGATAATAACTGTGAACTCACTTCATGCAGACGTGATGCGCCCATAAAATATATTAATGTATCTTTTTTACTGTTATTACTGCTCTTATTATCATTTTTTGCATACTGAGCAGTATGAAGTGTAATGGAGTTTGAAAGCATTCTACTGGTTAATGGTACCTGTGCTGCTGCTGCGGCGACTTGAAAGGCACTAATTCCGGGTATAACCTCAACATCTATAAATCTTTTTTTTAAGTAATCAAGCTCTTCACCCAGCCTGCCAAATATAAGAGGATCGCCACCTTTTAAACGGACAGTTCTTTTCCCGGCTAAAGCACTTTGATAAAGCTTTTCGTTGATTTCGTTTTGATCATACTTATGCCATCCTTTTCTTTTACCGACATATTCTTTAGCAGCAGAATAGTTGCTCAACATTTTTTTATCTATCAAGTCATCATAAAAAATGATGTCAGCCTTTTTTAAACAGCGATCTGTTTTCAGGGTAAGATATTCCTGGCTGCCGGTACCTGCACCAGCTAAAAATACTTGTCCATAATTGTTTCTAATATCTATACTGTTGAACAAAACCCTCATATCAGCCCGATCTACTACTGCTGTTACAGCTAAATTACCCTGATGATAATGTGTTGGAAATTCCAGGATCTCAGATATCCTGTTTTCCAGGTTCAATCTTTTCAGTGCGCAGGCAGCAACAATAAGAGCGTCTATTTGTTTCGAATCAAGCAGTGCTGTTCTCTCTTCAATTGACCCTCTTATATCAACTATTTCAAGGTCAGGTCTAACACCCAGTATCTGATTTTTTCTTTGTAAAGAGCTGGTGCCTATTCTGGCACCTCTGGGTAAATCTGTTAATTTACAGCCATTGATGCTTATAAGAGCATCTTTTTTATCAAAGGCTTCGGTTAATGCGATTACAGTTAAATATTCTGGCAGTGGAAAGGGCAGGTCTTTGGCTGAGTGAATTGCGATATCACCCTCTTTTTTCAAAAGAGCTTCATCTATTTCTTTTGTGAAAAAGTCAGGCTCTATATCCGAGCTTAGCGGGATATGTTTATTTTTATCACCATAAGTAGAAATAGTTTTTATACTGTATTTAACAGCAGCTAATTTTGACATTACTTCGTTTACCTGTAGAAGGGCCAGCCTGGACGATCTGGAAAGCACTCGAATAGTATTTCTACTCATAAAACTGAGCGAGCTCCTCTTCTATAATATTTTCTGCTGATTTCACTTTCTGCCTGCGCTCATTTAAGTTCATTTGAATACTTTGTTCTATTACTTCGATATTGTATAAACTTACTTCTGGATACTGACCAATCCTGGGGTCAATATCTCTGGGTACAGCCAGATCAAATATATGGATTTTACGGTTATTAATATAGTTTTCATATTTAACTATATAATGTGGTGCTGAAGTTGCAGAAATTAAAATATCACAATTTTTTATTAAATTATCAAGTTGATCGAACCTGAAGGCCTTACAACCCAGTTTTTGACTTAGTGATAAAGCTTTTTCGTATGTTCTGTTAGCGATAAAAATTGTGCCCCTGCTTCTGCTTACAAGGAATTTTATTACGGATAAATTAATATTACTGACACCTAAAATCAAAATATTCGAATCGCTTATAATAACGTCATTCTTTTTTATCATATCAACCACTGCCTGGCTGTAAGACAAAGCCCCCCTGGAAATATCTGTTTCTGTACGGACACGTTTCCCTACTCTTAATGCGCTTTGAAAAAGCTTGTGCAGCCCACTTGATACAGTGCCCTTTTTAATAGATGCTAAATAAGCATTTTTAACTTGAGCCTGGATAGCCGTTTCACCTGTAAAGGTAGACTCTAACCCTGATACGACTCTAAACAGATGCCTTGCAATTTTTACTGGTATATCTTTTTCCCCACTATAAACTTCTACTCTATTACAGGTCTGTAACAGTACATGTTTATCAGGTAGAGTATCCTTTAATCCTGTTAAATACCTTTCTCTTTCAACTAAATCAGACTTTGTATCTTTACTTATCAGCTTTATCATTAAAAATTTTTTTGATTTTATCCCGCCACTTAATAGATTTCAGCACATTTTTGCCATCAGAAGATACTGATACAGTCATATTCGCTTTCTTATAAACAGCAGGCGATATAAAATCACTTAACTCTATATCATCAACTACATTTATTAAAACATGCCTTTTAGCAGCATCACTTCTAATTTGCCTGTTTAAATCTTTATTATTTGTACAGGCATAAATAAGATCAGTACCTTCAAGGTCACTGCAGGAGTAGGCCTTTTCTATAAAAGGAATCCCTGTATGCTTTATTTCTGGAGAGACTTTAAGAGCAACAACTGAGATGCTGGATGTAAAGTTCCTTAACTGTTTAATTTTTTGCAGTGCTGTATTCCCGCCACCTACTATCATTATTTTCTTATCTTCAATATTAAGCCCGATGGGCAAAAACTTCATAGATAGTACTCAAGAATTATTTCTTTTTCCTTTAACAGTTTTTCGATGCTTAAAACAGCCTTTTGTACATCAATATGTTCGTCCAGGTCCAGATCTACTTTAAAATTATTAAAGATATTGCTGCCAGTATTTACTACTAATATTTCATTTGGTTCATTTAATAATTTTAACTTTCTAATATCAAAATCATCTGCATCAGATATTGTGGTAATGAATATCTGTCCGGCATCAGTCATTATTCTTGCCAGTTCTCCCAGACGGCGTATGTACTCATCATTACTATCCGGGTAACTTGAAATATCAGAGTCCAGACCATGTTCCATAGTAACTTTTCCCAGGTAGTAAACTTTATAATTATTTTCAAAAAGCCTTCTTTCCAAAGCCCTTGCTATTTTCTGTTTTCCTGTATCAGGCGGGCCGGTTAATAAAACAAATTTTGATCTATGTTTATAAGAATCAGCTCTTTCCTTAAGAGAAATAGCGCTTTTCTCCCAGGAAAATTCTCGTTCTCTGATATTTTTTTCGAACATGCTTTCTTCGGTCGATAAATTATTGAGGACAATTCCTCCTCCGGATATTTCATAATTATCGACAATGGCAAATCGGCTGGTATTTTCCAGCTCATCAGCTAAATCAAAAGCTACAGGCCTTGTTGTTTCCAGAATGCATTCACATACATCATGTTTTTCTATGACCTGCTTATTTGCAACGGAACTAAGGTCTGAAGCGTCCAGACAGTTTAAAATATCTACCAGTTTAACTGTTGTTCTGGCAGCGGCTAATTTTATTTTGTACCTTTTGTTTTTAATCATAGGCGATTTGCCCATCCAGAATATATTAGCTTTAAATCTTGTGCTTACATTCGGTATTTTCTCCGTTTTTTTTACCATTAGTTCGCCTGAACGAATATATATTTGAGTTGTCAGGGTAAAGCCAATGGCTTCTTTTGCATAAGCTGTTTTTTTTGCAGGTACATTAAACTCTTCTATTGTCTTAATGGTCGATTCTTTGCGTGAAGGTAGAAATACCACTTCATCTCCAGTGTTTATGCTGCCGGTCTCTATTGTTCCTGCAATAATCCTGCGCTCATCAGCACCCTCCGTAAACTTATAAACATCCTGTACTGGAAACCTGAGTGCCTGATCCGGTAAATCTTCCTGTTTTTTGAGCTGGTCTAACTGTTGTTTTATGGAGTATCCCTGGTACCAGGGCATTTTTTTTGATAAATGCACAATATTATCACCTTCTCTGGCGCTGACAGGAATAAAATTGACAGGAGAGACATTCAGTTCAGCTAAAAAGTCACGGTATTCTTCTTCAATTTCCCTGAATACTTTTTCACTGTACTTTACAATATCCATTTTGTTGACAAGCACAACAACCTGCCTGATTCCCAGCAGAGAAACCATATGCCCATGACGCCTGGAATTTTCCTGGATACCTTCTGATGCATCGATAACTAAAAGGGCAGTTTCTGCTCTTGCAGCGCCTGTTACCATATTTTTTAGAAACTCAATATGGCCAGGTGCATCTAATATAATATAGTCTCGTTTAGATGTTTTAAAAAAACAGCGTGCCGCATCAATGGTTATGCCCTGGGCCTGCTCATCCTTTAACGCATCTAACAAAAAAGCATATTCAAAAGGTTTGGCATTTTTGGCACAAGTTGCTTTTACCTGTTCTAGTTTTCCTTCCGGTAAAGATCCTGTGTCAGCTAATAATCTGCCTATTACTGTACTTTTTCCGTGATCCACATGACCAACGATTACTATATTCATTTGATCTCTTTGCATATCTACATATACCCTTCTCTTCTTAAAGTTTCCAGTCCACCACCGTCTTCCTTGTCCTGTTCTCGTCCAGAGCGTTCGGCAATATTAGAAAACCTGCCAGTACGCAGCTCTTTTATAATATCTGCCTCATTCTTTGCATCTGATACCACTGGAGTAGTACACGGATAGCATCCTAAAGACCTGTAGCGTTGACCATTGCCCTGATCAAAATATAACGAAACTGTTGGTATTTTTTCTCTTTCTATATACTCCCATATATTAAGCTCTGTCCAGTCTAATAATGGATGAATGCGGACGTGAGTTCCAGGTGCGAAATCAGTTTTATACTGATTCCAGAACTCAGGAGGCTGATCACCAACACCCCACTCATTCTCTTTATCGCGTGGCGAGAAATAACGCTCCTTGGAACGACTGCCCTCCTCATCTGCCCTGACTCCGACAATTACGCCTGTATAAGGATCTTTGTTGCTGTCGACCTCATACTTTTGTGTTTCATGATTCAGTTTGTAGCGTGACCATTCACCGGATAGAGTATGTTTCAATGCTTCACTTTTAAGGTTTCGACAACAGGTAATTCTGTCAACATTACCATCAGGGAAAGTCCTTTTATTCTTTAATGCTTCACTGTTTTGCCCATAAATCATATTTAACTTCCACTTCAAGGCTAAACGATCTCTGTATTCAATCATTTCAGGTATTTTATAATGTGTATCAATATGTACCAGCGGGATGGGCACATGATCAAAAAAAGCCTTTCTGGCAAGCCAGAGCAGTACTGTGCTGTCTTTACCAATTGACCATAACATACACAGGTTATTGAACTCTCTGTATGCTTCTCTTAATAAAAAAACACTGTGTGCTTCCAGTTTTTGCAGATGATCCATAATTTATTCGCTGTTCCCGGTTAGTTTTTCGGCTTTCCAATGCAGGCCACATTCTTTCTGTTCAGGCTGTTCCCACCACCAGCGACCTGCACGAAAGTCCTCCCCTGGCTTGATGCTCCTTGAACAGGGCGCACAACCAATACTGGTATAACCCTGGTCATGAAGCTGGTTATAAGGGATAGAGTTTTTGTGTATATAGTCCCACACATCAGATTCGCTCCAGTAAATAACAGGGTTGATTTTTATTAACTTGAACTTATGATCCCATTCAATTTTATTTAGATTGATCCTGGTAACAACCTGTTTTTTTCTCAGCCCGCAAATCCAGACTTTAAAGTTTTTCAGCTTTTTTTTCAATGGCTTTACTTTTCTGATATTACAACACAGCTTTCTATTTTCTATACTTTCATAAAAAAGATCAGGACCTTTTTCAGTTACCATTTTTTCAAGCTCTTTATTATCAGGATACAGCATTTGAATATCTGTTTTAAAATACTTCCTGGTGGCCTCTATAGTATCATATGTTTCTTGTGGTAAACGTCCTGTATCAAGTGTAAATATTTCAACATCTCTACTGATTTTTAGTAACATATCAGTAATAACCTGATCCTCTGCGCCCAGACTTGTTGCAAAAGCTATATTTTCTGCCCCAAACTCCTTTACAGCCCATTCAATAACGTGAGGAGCTGATTTTGGCTGTATTTCTTTTTCGTACTCATAAACTTTTTTGTCCATAATATCACCTATATATTATACTCTGGCGGCTTTTGTAAAATCCTGCCAAATTTAATTTTATTCCAAACCCTTTCATGTATGTAGTATAAAAGCAGCTTGGTAAAAACTTCTATCACACCTATTGACATAGCAATAGTAAATTTACGAGTTATAATCCATGATACCAGTATGGTGTCTATTGTGCCGGTAACCCGCCAGGATACAGCCTTAATAACACTTCTATAAGGCTTATCTATCACTGGTCTGATCCTTTTTGAATTATTAACCTGAAAGATTGACCATCATTAAAAACCTTCAATATTTTATGGCCCTCCTCCTTAACACTTCTCGGCACATTAATAATCGACTCTCCTTCATCTAATTTAACTTCTATAATTTCACCAGGTTTTATATGTGCCAAAGCTGCCTTGGTTTTTACAAAATTCATAGGACAGATGACACCAAGCAGGTCTATTGATTTTTTAATATCAAACTCCATCCAGCAATACCTCCCTTATTTCTTCAAGGCCAATTCGATCAATCATGTGTCCGAACCGCTCCTTCTTCTGCCCATGTTTTTTATAGTATTGAACTGCTTTTTCAATTAATATATTCAGCCTGGGTTTCTCTTCAATCAGTCCGCATAACTTACTGGCCAGCCTGGGGCTTTTTCCCATTGTTCCGCCAATATGAAGGATATAGCCTTCTTTTTTTCTGATCCAGGCTTCTGATGGACACGATGAGGTGCATATGCTGCAGTAGATACACTTATCTTCATTCAGCTTGTACTGATCATTTTCTTTATATATGGCATTTTTAGGGCAGGCATATATACATAAATTACATTTACTGCATTCATCCTTTATCCACTCAGGCAGTATGCCTCCCATTATGCCAATATCATTTTCTGTTGCTTTTGCACAATTATTAGGGCAGCCCGTTACAGCTAATTTGAATTTATGTGGAGTTTCTTTCCTGAAATATTTCTCATCCAGTTCTTTAGCCATCTTTTTGGTATTAATAATTCCCCAGCGACAGGTATCATTTCCAGGACAGGCCACGATAATACGAATCCTGGGGCCGCAGGCTCCCATTTTTAAGTTAATCTCTTCTAAAGATTTTCTGGCAGTCTCTAATTTTGTATAGTGTATATTATGAATCTCCAGGCCCTGTCTTGTTGACAGATGAACCTGACCTTTTCCGTATTTATCAGCGACTTCAATAATTCGCTGCAACTGCTCTGTATTTAAATCGCCACCCACAACATGCAGTCTCATGGCAAAAAAATCTTTTTGTTTTTGCTGAATCATCCCCATTTTTTTCATTGCTGTAATATCAAGACGATTATTTGTCATATCTTTTCTCCAGTTAACAGCTTTTCTTCGGTAACAGTACCTTTTTTAATTTTAAAGGCCTTTATGTCAGCTGATTTATTCATTAATGATAAGATAACATAAATAATGTCTGGATCATAAGCTAATTTTATATCTTCTTTTGATGGTCTTGCGGGTGTCTCTGGATGAGTATGATAAACAGCCAGGATTTCCAGCCCTTTTGCCCTGACTTCTTTGTGTACTTTAAACTGTTCTGATGGATCAAGGCTGAAATGCTCTGTACTCTGATCGATATTTGTCATTTCATAGTATTCGGTTACAGCACTGTCTTTACCAGCCAGGTAGCCGCAAGCCTCTACCGGTGCTTCCCTCATACCCTGATCATATAACTTATCAATAATTTCTTTTGTTATTTTCAACATACTTTATCACCTGAAGAAATATTGTTTTGTTTGATATCACAGACTGGCTGCTCATAATTCATCAGAGTCCTGATAGATGGCTGTTGACCACATAAAGGACAGTTCCTGTTTTTTGAAACAGCTACATTTCTAAACTGCATGTTTAAAGCATCAAATGTCAGTAACTTATTAGTAAGCAGCTGACCTTTTCCTATTAAATACTTGAGCACTTCTGCTGCCTGAATAGTTCCTAATATTCCAGCCACTGCCCCTAAAACTCCGGCCTGAGAGCAGGTTGGAACTAAATTTTTTGGCGGAGGACTGTTAAATATACAACGATAACAAGTGTTGCCTGGAGTATAGGTCATGGTCTGGCCATTGAAACGCAGTATACCTCCGTGAGAATAAGCTTTCTTTGCAAAAAAACAAGCGTCATTAATTAAAAATTTGGCAGGAAAATTATCTGTTCCGTCCAGAATAAAGTCATAATCTTTTATGATATCCATAATATTATCTGCCAGAACTATTTTTCTGAAGGTAACTACCTCGACATCAGGATTTATCTGCTCAATCTTTTCTTTTGCAGATTGAACCTTGGGCTTATTAACATCCTGTGTAAAATGAATTACCTGTCTTTGTAAGTTAGAGGTGTCAACAACATCTCCATCTATAATGCCGATTTTTCCTACACCTGCTGCAGCTAAGTAAAGTGCTGCCGGTGCACCCAGTCCGCCTGCTCCGATAATTAATACACTCCCTGAGGCTATTCGCTGCTGACCTTCATAGCCAACATCTTTCAGGATAATATGCCTGCTGTATCTTTCAAGCTGCTCATCAGAAAATTCCATTATAATACCTCCAGTGCGTTATTAATATCACTAATCAAAAAATCAACCTCTTCAATACCTGCTGCAAGTCGTACCATATTTTCACTAACCCCCATTTCATCCTTAAGTTCTGCACTGTATTCACAAAAAATAGTCGATGCAGGATGAATAACCAGGGTTTTATTATCATTAATATTTGTTGACCTTTTAATTAACTGTAGATTATTCATAAATTTAAAACATTCTTCTTTTGATCCCATGTCAAAAGTCAGGATTGCACCAGACAGATCTCCGAACTGCCTTTTGCTGATTTTATGGTATTTTGAATCTGTTAAACCAGGATAGTTAACATTCCTGACCTTGTGATGCTGTGTTAGAAACTCGGCTATCTTTAATGTATTAAAACAGGATCTTTCTATTCTCAGGGTCAGAGTTTCCAGCCCCAGGTTCTGTAAATAAGCATTATGAGCAGGTAAACAGGACCCCAGGTTTCTATAAGACTCCCTTCTTAACTTAATAACAAGGGTAAATGGTCCATACTTTTCAGCAGTATCTCTTAACTTATTATTATTATTCCAGTCAAAAGATCCATGGTCAATAATAAGGCCACCAACAGATGTAGCTCCTCCAGAAATATATTTTGTACTTGATATTACCTCAATATCAATGCCCAGCTCTTTAGGGTTATAAAAATATAGTGGTGTAATAGTTGAGTCTGCTATGAGCAGGATATTATTTTTCTTTGCAATATCAGAGATAGCCTTTATATCGGCAACTTCCAGTTGAGGATTGGTGATTGTTTCTAAAAAAATTGCACTCGTATTTTTATTGATACTTCTTTCAATTTCATCAGGATCAAGTAAATCAGTGTACCTTGTTTCCAGACCCCATGGCTTCAGTGTTTTTTCAAAAAGAGAATAAGTGTTTCCAAAAATATTTTTACTGGTAACAATATTACTGCCACTCTGAGCTATAGTTATAATTAGATTTGCGATTGCCGCCATGCCTGAAGAAACAGCTATAACAGCAAAGGCCTCGCTGACTTCCCTGACCGTCTGTTCAAAATGCTCAGTCGTAGGATTTGTTATTCTCGAGTACATATGGCTGGGTTTCGTTCCCAGAAAAGCGCTTTCAATATCCTCGGCTGTTTCAAACTCAAATGAAACGGTATCATATATCGGCATATGTAGAGAACCGTGAGGATCTTTTTTCAGAAATTTTTTGTGTATCGCCTTTGTTGCAAAGCCTTTTTTATTCATAATTTTTGCTCTCGATAAATGATATAAACAAGTTTGTTTAGATCAAAGAGCCTCCTCCCATAAAATATAAAAAATCAACCTCGTCATTATCTTTTAAGACAGTTACTTCAAATTTTTCTTTTTTAACAAACTCGCCATTAAGCTGAACAGAAACCATTTCCGGCATTTCAACATCATTTTTTACCAGCAGTTCTGAAATTGTTATTCGCTCTTCAGTTAACTCCTGAACTTTATTGTTTACTTTTATTTTCAAAATTATCACTCCCTGTAGTTAAATGCTTAGAGCCTTTACAGCCCGGCCTTAATAATCCAGTTTAGAAACAGTCAGTACTTTATATATTAAAAATGACTGTAGATATAGTATCAATAATAATACTGACCGTTAAATACTATCCTTTAAATAAACAAAACCAGTATAGCTTTATTTATCTGCTGTATCAGGTACATTTATTATTCATTCTAGCTGTTCCGAAGTAAAATGTCCGACACCGAAGTTTTTAAATGACTTCGTTAATGTACGCAAGTACACAGCATTCAGTCATTTAAACGGACAGTTCAATTTGTACCAGCTGTATTTACCTGACGGGCGTCCAGCAGTAACTGAATAATATTACCATCTATTTTTAAAAACAAGTTCTTTATGAAAGGTTAAGTATAAAAATAAAATCCCGGCAAAACAAATGTTCTATACTTTTCCTATCGGGATAGTATAGTAAAGGTCTGGTGATGAGTCAAGGCTTTTTTGTAAGCAGAGATGCAGGGATAAATAATTTACCCTAAGCCCAGGACGATGATAGTGTATAAGTTTGACGGAAGGACAAAAAACTGCACGAAAAGAGACACTAAGGAAAGGCGCAGAAGAATAATACCTGCTTTATAAGTGCGGGGTTATAGATATCAGGATACTGGTTTAGCGTATTTCAAAATCATATTGCTTTTGTGTATATTAGTTTTTATAATAAACTGGAGCGAGTTTAATAAAGTGCTTTGTTAAACTTAAATTGAGGAGGTGTAAAGATATATGGTGTATTCAATTAATGAGGAGTGTACAAATTGTGGCGTATGTGAGCCTGAATGTCCAGTTGAAGCAATAAAAGAAGAAGGTGATGTCAGAATTATTGATGCTGATATCTGTACTGGTTGTGCTGTTTGTGTTGATACCTGTCCTGTTGGAGCAATTCTTGAAGGATAGTTGTTTATTTTATAGTTACTAAAAAGCGGCTGTACAGCCGCTTTTTTATAAGAAAAATTTTTCAGGATGATTAAGGTAACCTGTTATCATTATATCAGGTTTAAGATACCTTACTTTCATATCCTTTATAATTAAAGCGTCACTTAGATTTTCTATGCCTTTTCCTCCGAATACCTGTACAGAATTTTTTCCACCCAGAATTTTAGGGGCAAGAAAAAAATATGTTTTATCGATAATATTCTCTTCTAATGCGGATGTAAACACATTACCCCCGCCTTCAATCAATATGCTGCAGTACCCTTTTTTATATAACATTTCTAGAAGAGAGTGCCAGCAGATATAGTTGTTTTTCAAAGGTAAAAACCATATATCAGCTTTTTGTTTTAAGTTTAAAACAGTTTTTCTGTCGATATCTTCCGGTACCACAAAAACTACTTTTGATTCATTTTCAGCACAAAAAATATTTAATTTTTCCGAAATATCTATTTTATTACATAAGATAATTTTATCAGGATTCTTAAAACCTTTCTTAAGTAGATTGTATCGGACATTAAGACAGGGATTATCTATTTTCAATGTATTGGCCCCAATGATGATGGCATTATTTTCTCTGCGCAGCATATGGACCTTCCGAATTGAATTCTCACTGGTAATGTATTTGCTCTGGCCAGAAGATAAAGCGATTTTTCCGTCCAGGCTCATTCCGGCTTTCAATGTCACAAAAGGTTTTTTCAGGGACATATTTTTGAAAAACACTTCGTTGAGTAACAGGGCTTCTTTTTTGAGCAGGCCTTCTGAAACATTAATACCTTTTGCTTCCAGTATGGTTTTAGCAGAGACCTGTCGTACTTTGGGGTTAGGGTCTTTTGTGCAGTAGACAACCTTTTTTATGCCGGCTTTGATTATTAAATCTGTACATGGAGGATTATTTCCCCAGTGGGTACAGGGCTCTAAATTAACATATAAATCAGCCCCTTTTGCTAAAGGGCCGGCCTTTTTTATAGCTATAGCTTCAGCATGAGGAGTTCCGAATTTTATATGGGCGCCTTTTGATATTACCTGGTCATTTTTGACAATGGCAGATGCTGTTACAGGGTTAGGGCAGGTTTTCCCTTTTTGCTTAGAGGCCATGGTAAGCAGCTGTCTCATTAAGTTGATTTCAAAGCTACTGAAATTAGATGTTCTGCTCATTTTTTATCTGCTCAATATTTTTTGATATTATTTCCTGTTCTTCTAATAATTCTTCAGGGGATGGATCATCAACCGTATCTTCAAACCCCAGTTCATCTTCAAAGTATATTTTGATAATTCCTCCATAGTCAAGCTCAAATTCCAGATCTAAAGGATTTTTATAGTCATATACAGCAGAATATATTTTGTCTGTTCTATCTGCTGTTGAAAAAATTATAATTATTTTCTGAGTTACAGGATTATCAATAGGATAAAAGCTTAATTGTACTTTCCGTATATTAGTTTTATCCTGAAAGAAATTAAACCAGTTATCAACCGGGTAAACCTGCATTGATACAGGAAACCCTTTGCTTATAACAACGTGTATATTTTCACTTGTGGTAATGTAAGTATTTTTGCCAGGCTGCTGTGACAGAATAGTGTTGATCGGATACTGTAAAGAGTATATCTCCTCTGATATTTTAATCAGGGAGGAATGCTTTTTTAAAATGTTTTTTGACTGTTCAGTTGTTCGTCCCACTAAATCCGGTACAAGAATCTGTGAATTACCGCGAGAAAGATAAAGGCGTATAGTTCTGTTTTGTTTTACAGCGCGTCCTGCGGGAGGTTTTGTTTCAACAATATAGCCTGCCGGAATTCTGGGGTGTGTTCGTGACCCGGCAAAAAAACTGTTAAGATGGTTTTCTTTTAGAATAACTTCAGCAATTTCCTGGGGTTGATTAACAATATCAGGAATTACTGTGTCAGGTATTGAGGTAAGATAATTCAAGTAAAGATAGTAGCCGGAAAATATTGTTAGAGTACTTATCAGCAGTAGAGACCAGAAAAAAATAATTTGCATAAAAGATCTTTTTCGGGCCTTCCATATATCATTTTTGATTTCTTTTTGAATATTTTCTGTGTTTTTTGTATGAGCAATTATTTTTTTCAGGTGTTCATCTGATTTATAGCTTTTTATTATTGATGTAAAAGATGGGAATCTTTTACCAGGATTCTTTTCAATGCACATTTCTGTGATTCTTATTAGTTTATCAGGAACTGATTCGTGTACTTTATGAAAAGGATGCGGATTTTTAAGGAAAAAGTTCTTAATAGTTTTTACTTTAGTTGTATATTCGTAGGGCCTTTTTTTACTGAAAAATACGTAAAGAAGTATGCCGAAGCTGTAAATGTCTGATCGGATAGTATAAGTTTGTTTATGAAGAAATTCCGGAGCATAAAACAGACAGTCATCAAGAACTTCAAATTGAGATAAATGATACTTTAATAATTCAGTTGACAGGCATACATTTGTTAGTTTTATCTGATTTTTTTTATTTATATAAATGTATCTTAAGTTCAGGTTGCCGCAAACCAGCTTTTTATTTTCGATATCCAGCATCCCTGAAATAATCTGAGTAGAAATTTTCCACAGGTTTTTAAGGGAGAATGTGGATGTTATTTTCAAATATTCTTCAAGGGATGTTAAATTCTCCAGAGACTCCTGAATAACATGAAAAAACTTGCCATCATAATGATAATCCAGGGTTGCTAATATATTCGAGTTTTTCAGCTGGATTAGCTTGTCTGTTTTTTGAATTAAGGTTCTTATTACCGGTGCAGACAGGAACTCTTTCTTGTATTTCCAGATTGATATTGCTTTTTTTACTGTCGGGGCCTCATCATCTTTAATATAACCATTGTATATATAAAAAACCAGATCTTCAGTTAAAAGCTGTGTTAATACATACTTTGATTTTATTAAGTTTTTAGGCGGGATTTTAGACATCGTTTTAGTATAACATACAGTTGGTGATTTTGAGCTTTAATTCAGTAGTGATAGATTTATATATAAAACCGGGATCTTTTTAAATGTGTATAAAGTAATTATTTATTTTTTCTTCTTTTTTGTAATGCCCTGTTTATTTTTGAGGTTGCGTCTAACATCGATAAGCTTTTCTTCGGACTTTTTCATAAAGGCCATTAATTTATCTTCGAATCCTGTGTTTTTGGTTTTCTTGTGAATAAACAAAGCTTCTTCCTGTTTTTTGGGAGGAGCTGAAGCCTGTTTTATAGAAAGCTTAAGCTTATTTTGCTCATTCCTGCCCAGAACTTTGACATTTACTTTGTCGCCTACTTTAATAAAAGTATTAATGTCTGTTACATATTCGTTCGCAACTTCTGAAATATGAACCAGCCCTTCTTCTTCGCAGTCAAATAGTTTAATGAATGCACCGAAAGATGTGATGTGCGTTATTTGACCTTCTAATAAATCACCTGTTTTTAATTCCATAAATTAACTTCTTTCTGTAAATATTAATTAGATATTACTTTATATACAACTTCATCTTTTTTTATATAATTCAGTTGCTTTTTAGCAAGGGCTTCCCAGTAAAAATCATTATTAAGCGAGCTTAACTGTTTATTATATACTTCATTCAGATGAAGTTCTTTTAAATACTCTGTTGTCAGATCAGAATACTCAAGCTTGAATTTATTATATCTAAAAATATTCTTTATTCCAATACTGCAAATATAGCAGAAGAAAATCAGTGTAACCAGGAAACTAAAAATATTTATTAAACGTTTACGCAATATTATAAAATGTTTTTATCCCAGGGTAAGCTGCTGTAGTACCCAGTTCTTCTTCAATTCTTAGAAGCTGGTTATATTTTGCTGTTCTGTCTGTCCTGCAGGGAGCGCCGGATTTTATTTGTCCAGCGTTCGTTGCAACTGCCAGATCAGCGATAAACGTATCTTCAGTTTCTCCTGAACGGTGTGAAATAACAGCTGTAAACCCAGCTTTCTTTGCCATTTCTATTGCAGAAAGGGTTTCAGTTACAGAGCCGATCTGATTTACTTTAATAAGAATGCTGTTTGCTGCCTTCTCAGAAATTCCTTTCTGAAGAATTTTAGGGTTTGTAACAAATATATCGTCTCCTACAATCTGTATCTTGTCGCCAAGCTTTTCTGTTAACAGCTTCCATCCCTGCCAGTCAGACTCGTCAAGTCCATCTTCAATAGATATAACAGGGTATTTGCTGCATAAGTCTTCGTAGTAGCTGATCATTTCTTCTGATGTTCTGGTAGTATTTTCTCCTTCGAGTACATATTTGCCGTTTTTATACAGTTCTGATGCTGCCGCGTCAAGTGCAATAAAAACATCTTTTCCCGGCCTGTATCCGGCTTCATTTATGCTGGTCATTATTATCTGGATTGCAGCTTCATTACTTTCTAAAGATGGTGCGAACCCGCCCTCGTCTCCTATAGCAGTATTTAAACCCCTGTTTTTTAAGACTTTTTTCAAGCTATGATAAATCTCAGATCCCATTCTTAAAGCTTCACTAAATGTTTTTGATCCTGTCGGAACTATCATGAACTCTTGAATATCAACGTTATTATCTGCATGCTGACCACCGTTTAAGATGTTCATAAACGGGACCGGTAATGTATGGGCAAAGGCACCGCCAAGATACTGATATAACGGTATATTAAGGTAATTTGCTGCAGCTCTTGCACAGGCCATTGAGGTCCCTAATACTGCATTAGCGCCCAGACTGCTTTTGTTTTCGGTTTTATCCAGATTAATTAAGGTATTATCTATGTCCATTTGACTGCATATGTCAAAGCCGACAATTTCTTCTGAAATTATATTGTTTACATGATCAACAGCCTGTAGTACTCCTTTGCCATAATATTTTTTCTTATTACCATCTCGTAACTCAATGGCTTCCAGTGATCCGGTTGATGCACCGGAGGGAACTATAGCTCTACCGTAAAAACCGCTTTCAGTTATCACTTCTACTTCAATTGTAGGGTTTCCTCTGGAGTCCAGTACCTGCCTTGCATGAACTTCTGTTATTGTTGACATTATTTTATCACCTCTTAAAGTATGTATATAAAAAATTATTTATTTTTTTAATCAAATTTCGGATTACATCCGATTCTTTTTTAGAATATTAATCTTAATCATCAGGTGCCGGTGTGTTTTTATGTGCTTCAAAAGAGCTGTTTCTGAATTTCCACTCTATCTGCATATTATCCTCTTTATTTATGAAAAAGAAATCCTGCCATATATCTGGGTTATCTTTTTTAGCCCATATCAGATCCAGAAAACGATATAACTGTCCTTTATGGGTGCCGTTCATCAGCAGCCCGTTTCCGCTGGCCTTCCACCTACAGCTGTACCTGCCGGTATCGCTGACTGTGTATTGTGCGAAATAATCTCCTTTAATTAGTGAAAAGCCATGTGTTTCCCAGTCTGTAACTTTAGTGAATTTACTGGTATAAGCTAAATAATGGTCAAAAACCCACCCAATAGTATAATTACCATCTTCTGTGGTAATAAATGTCCAGTGTCCTGTTTCATCATTATGACTTACTGCTTTGGGGTATCTATAAATAGCCCTTACTCTTCTAGCGGTATGCAGCTTTGTTATGATACTTGATGAAAAGCTGGGTGTTTTATAAACAGGCAGGTCATTTATAGCTGTGACTGCATAGAGACCGACACTGCCTTCCCACTGGTTACTGACATTTTGTCCTGTTAACCAGCTGTCATCAATATCCGGGAAAGGAAGTTGGGTCTTTTTTTCGATGATATTGATAAATCTGCCATTTCCTTTCAAGGATGGTACAGGAAGCCCATTGTAATACCATACCCATAGAAATACTGCGCAGATTAAAGCTATAAAGTAGCGTAATAATTTTGACATAGTAAGTATTTTAACAGAAAAAACCTGAATTAGTTACACTTTGATATTGAAAAAATTAACAGCATTTGATGTTGTATGCTTAATCACTTCTTCAATAGAGCAGGATTTAATTTCGGATATTTTTTTTGCTGTTTCTATAATATAAGCAGGTTCATTTTCTTTGTCCCTGTACAGCCTGGGGGACATATAGGGAGAATCTGTTTCTATTAATATATTTCTTAACGGTAATGATTTAATTGTTTTCACAACTTTCCCCTTTTTAGAATATGTGATGGAGCCGGTAAATGAAAAAAAGCGGTTTTCTGCTATGACTGATTCTGCAAAAAACTGGTCTGTTGAATAGCAATGGAACACCATGGGTACTTCTGGATATTTACTTGTTATTTTTAATATATCTGTATCAGCTTTTCTATTATGGATAATTACGGGCAGATTATATTTTTTTGCCAGGTTAAGCTGCTTTATGAGCAGCTCTATCTGGAGCTCTCTGGAACAGTACTGCCAGTGATAGTCCAGACCGATTTCTCCTATGGCATTAAAAGATAGTTTTTCTATTAAACTTTCCATATAGTCGATATTATTGAGGTCCTGGTATTCGGAGGGGTGTATGCCAATTGTCGGGATCAGTTCCTGGTGTTTTTTTGATAATTCAAAAGAAAGCAGACTGTTTTTTATGCTGGTACCCACATTTACTATAAAAGCGACGTTGTTGTTTTTTGCTTTTGTTAAAATTCCATCAGTACTGTTCCTGCATAAAAACAAGTGGGCATG
>JAAEMD010000484.1 GCA_024225875.1 bacterium | reverse complement strand
TTAACAAATTTTTCAAACAAATACAGTTTTTGCTGACAGTTTTAATACCTTTAATTATTTCATCTTTTACACCGTGCTGCAGACCAGGTTTCAGGATCACGTATAGCTGGTACAAATTGAAGTGTCCGTTTAAATGGGGCAGTACAGTGTACTTGCGTACATAAACGAATTAATTTGAAAACGTCAGTGTCGGACATTTTACTTTGGAACAGCTATATATTACTTTGCAGCAGCATTATCATTAAGCAACTCCTTTATATTTTCAAGTTTTATTTTTAGTATCAGGGATCCTGGTTCAGAGTTGAATTGTATCAGGGTACAAGCTTAATCATGGCTGGCCAGCCTGTGTGTTACTACGCAGCCAGCCTGATATAAGTTTTAAGAACACTGTTATTTTATGTGTTTTTTTTATATAGAATGTCTTTAATCGTCATCGTAGTAATTATCAATGTCTATAATTTTAAGACCTCCCAGTCCGGCAGCTACAAATAAATAATTACTTTTATAAGCTGCGTGATTTACCGACTGTTGAGAACCCAGGTTTAATTTCCCAAGAACCTGTAAAGACAGATCATAATCATCTATCAGTTTAATTTGATTTTTTGCCTTTGCTACATATACTCCTGCAGCTCCATTTGCTATAAATATCAAATCCTTATCAATTGTAACTGAATTACAAACAACAGAACCTGAATCAAGCTCTGTGTCAGGAAGACTGATTTCTGTTATTTTAGAACCGTCTGACAGCTTGTGTACCTGCACGCCACCTTTACCAGCTGCAATAAAAAGCATATCATTTACAGCCTCAGCCTGAGACTTTGCTTCTTCAGTATTAGCGCCAGTAAAAGTAAAGCTGTTTTCATTAGTAAAAGCATTGTTATCATATTTAAATATATTTACTCTTCCAGGCATTCCACGTACAACAATAATTTTATTGTTGTTTTCAAGCACCCATCTCGCATAAGACAGATCAACGCTATCAATTTCATCAAGTGTAGTATAGTTGATTGCATACAGTTTGCCATTAGATCCTGATGTTGCATATAAAGCTTCTTTACCAGGAAAGACAGAATTTACAGCATAAGAAGCAACAGTAGCTGATCTACTGTCCTCAAGAGAAATTTTACTTGATTTGAACTTGAAGCTTTCAATATGAGCTGGAGTACCGGCATCACTTTGTCTTGATTGAGCTACGTATGCCTTGTCATCAGCATATGTGATGGAATGAACGTCAGTCTCATTAAATAATATTCTTGATCTTATCTGCGGTTTTTTTCTATTTTTAATATCTATAATATCCACTGCGCCCAGATAAGCTTCTCCTGTCATATTATAACTGATTAAGGCCTTGTTACCCTGTATCTGAACTTTTGTAGCCTGCAAAGTCTGGCCATTAACAACCGGAGAACTCACCTCTGCAATTAGAGTAAGTTTAAAAGATGTTTTTTTTGATTTTTGTGCTTTTAATGCTGAAGAACCTGTAAGAACATCATCTACTACAGTGATATTTTCAGAGGCCTCTTTTAAATAGCTGGATAAACTGTTGTCATTATTAATAACAGTCAGTCTATCTGTAGTAGTTATTTCTGAAGTATCCTCATTAGAATCAATTATCTTTGCACAGGAATTTAACAGCAACATAAAAAGAATAAAAACTACTGATATTGTCAGATATTTTTTCATTGATTTTCCTCAACCCCTTTTTTTGAATATTAAAATTATCTTTGATTTTTTGCTTAAATATAACCTGGCAGGTTGACAATTTTAGACAGGCCGCCTGAATAAGGTTTAGAAAGAAAAATAAATACTGTGGATAATTTCAGATATTTTTTCTCTGGTTTTCTTTAACCCCTGTTTTTGTATATTAAAATTATCTTTGATTTCTTGTTAAGTATAATCCGGCAGGTTGACAACTTGAGACAAACAGATTTAATAATGTTTAGAAAGAAAAATAAATACTGTGGATAATTTCAGGTATTTTTTCATTGATTTTCCTCAACCCCTTTTTTGAAAATATTATAATTACTCCGACCAGCCCTTGTTAAATATAACCCGGCAAGTTAACATCTTTAAAGAAACAAACTGAATAAATCCTGATTTTTATGTTAAATATTAACAGCTATACAAGAATAGCATAAATAAAGTTTAAAATCTAATTTTTTAGTGAATATATGAAAAGCAGTTATAATTTGTTGTATAATGAAAATAATAATCTTTTGAGAATATTTTATTTTTTAAAAATCACAGCATTATTAAAGGAGATGGAAATTGGTTAGAAAAACCCTGGTTGCAACATTAATAACAGCAGCTGTTTTAGCAGGAGCCGTATCTTATTACATATTTTCCAGTAGAAATACTGATCTTGAAAAGTTAACAGCTGGTGTTGAAAATAGTTTCTGGTCCTCTATTATCTGGATAGCTGAAGAAGAAGGTTTTTTTGAAGATGCAGGTTTGGACTTAACTATTAAAGAGTTTGATTCAGGGAAAGAAAGTTTTTTAAATTTGTTAAAAACTGATAGTGATCTATCTATTTGTACTGTTGATACGATTCCTGTTATGCTTAAAAGTTTTGAAAGAAAAGATTTTTCTATATTGTCTACCTTTGTATATTCATATGAATATATAAAGGTGGTTGCCAGAAAGGATATCGGGATTAAGACGGCAGAAGATTTAAAAGGCAGAACAATAGGAACCCCTTTCGGGACCACTAACCAGTTTTTTATGGAAGAATTTTTAATTTATAACCAGGTTAACCCTTCTGTTGTTAAATCTAAAGATATTGATCCTGATAAATTGCCTGGCGCATTAAAATCACATCAGGTAGATGCCGCAGCTATCTGGGAACCATATGCCTGTAAGACTAGCAAGCTACTGGGCAGTAATGCTGTTAAGCTGAAGAGTTCTGATATATTCAGAGAGTCCTTTAACCTGGTTGTTATGAATGATTATGCAAAAGAAAATAAAGCATTATTAATAAAATTTCTTAAAGCTCTTGATAAAGCAGTGCAATTTTGTACTGATAATAGAGAGGCGGCAAAAAAGATAGTTATCAGAAGAATGGGTCTGGAGATGGAATGCTTTGTTTTATCACACTGGGATAAATATCATTCTGGATTATCGCTGGATCAGTCTTTACTAATAACTCTGGAAGAGGAAGCACGCTGGGCAGTTAATAAGAAAATGGTAAAGAGTAATCACATCCCTGATTATCTTGATTATATTAATTTTGAAATTCTGGAACATGTTAAGCCTGATGCTGTCGGAATAGTTCGCTAAACATAATGTTTTTTATTAAAGGAGTATGTCTTTAGATGTTGATAAAGAAAAAAATACAATACAACTTTATAGCAATTATTATATTTGCTGTTATTTTTGCAGTATTTCAGACTTACCAGAGTAAATCTTTCAGGAACTCATTATCCAAGTATGATGCTATAAGTGGAATTACGGAAGAAATGGGAGGACTGTTTCTTTTATCAGATGAATATATTACTCATCCGACAAAACGAGTAACAATTCAGTGGGACAGCAGGATTAATAAAATATCAAAATTACTTTTATCTTCGGAATTTAACTCTATTGAGGAAAAAGAAATTATTAATAATATGACTATTAAAAAAGAAAAAATCAAAAAAGTGTTTTTGAAGCTGATTAAATTAACAAAAGATAATAAAGCCGGAAAACAGGATCATTATACTGTCTTGATGGAAAAACATATGGTGGTGAGGTTGTCACTTCTTTCACAGTCAATGATTGATGATGCTAATAGATTAGCCAGAATCACTAAAAAAAATATTGTCAGAACCAAAATACAGAACCAGACACTGATCATTTCAATATTTGCAGTTTTAATAATACTGCTTGTTATAAATCTGATTTTTATTGATAAGGGTGTTCTTTTGTCTGTCGATAAAATCTTTAAAGGAGCAGAGACAGTAAGTTCCGGCAACCTGGATCACAGGTTAAATATTGAAGATAAAGATGAAATAGGGACCATGGCCAGAGCTTTTAATAAAATAACTGATCACCTCCAGGGCACAATACTGGTACGCACAATCCTGGAACAAAAAGTATCAGAGCTGGAATCTTTTGCTTATACCGTTTCTCATGATCTTAAGGCTCCGTTAAGAGCAATAAGCACCTATACAGAGTTTATAATTGAAGATTATGAAGACCAGTTTGGAGAAGACGTAAAAAATGCTTTACTTGTTATTAAAGAAAGAGCAGTAAAAATGAGTCAGCTGATTGATGGCATTTTACAATATTCAAGAGCAGAAAAAGGCCTGAAAAACTGTATTGAAATAAACATGAATGTGTTAATTGACAGTGTTATTGATATGTTATTTATACCTGAGAATATCAAGGTATCTGTTCAGCCTGATTTACCTGTTATATACAGCAGCGAAGCTCAGATGCAGCAGATATTTGTTAATTTGCTTAGTAATGCAGTTAAATACATAGATAAACCTGAAGGGAAGGTTGAGGTTACCTGCTCCGATTCTAATAATTTCTGGAAATTTGTTGTAGCAGATAATGGCCCGGGAATAGATCCTGTGTACCATGAAAAAGTATTTGAGATCTTTGGTACGACATTAAGCAGAGCAGAGCAGAAGAAAAAGGATAGCGTAGGTATCGGCCTTTCTACTGTAAAGAAGATAATTGATCTTTTTGGTGGTAAAATATGGATTGAGTCTGAAGCTGGTAAGGGAGCTAGATTCTGTTTTATTATACCTAAAACGTAGAAACAGTTATTTAATTGCAGTTTCAGGCATACTCTGCCAGCTCTTCCCAGCGGTTCATTTTTTTATTCAGCAGGAATGTAATATCTTTTATACGTTTACCTGCTTCACGATATTTTTCAGGAGAACCGCTGCTGCAGGAAAACATAGTATCCAGCTCTTTTTTCTCTAACTCCAGCATCTCTATTTCCTGCTCAAGTGTTTTTAGTTCCTGATTCTCTTTAAAGCTTAGTTTCTTTTTTTCAGCTGGCTTTATAGAATCCGGCTTTTTATTTTTTACAGCTGTATCATTTTTTATGTCTGCCAGCTTATTAAAATTTTTCTGGTTTTCAAGGTAGTCTGAGTATCCTCCGTGGAAAGTAGTTATTGCGCTATTATCCGTAAAAATCAACAGCTGATCTACTACCCGATCCATAAAGTAGCGATCATGAGAAACTATGACAAGGCATCCCTGGAAATTAATTAAAAAGTCTTCAAGAATAGACAGTGTCTTGATGTCCAGATCATTGGTCGGTTCGTCGAATATCAGGAAGTTAGGATTGGTTAAAAGTATACATACAAGATGCAGCCTTCTGCGCTCTCCACCTGATAATTTACCGACAGGAGTTTTCAGAGTATCGCTGGTAAATAAAAATCTTTCCAGAACTTTGGAGGCTGTGAGCCTGGTCCCGTCATATGTTGTTATATACTCTCCATACTGTTTAATGTGGGAAAGGACAGATAAGTTTAGATCAAAACTTATGCTTTGCTGGTCAAAATATCCGAATACTGTGTTAATTCCTGTGTCCAGCACACCGCTATCAGGCTCAATTTTTTGAGTTATGATATTCAGCAGAGTAGTTTTTCCACTCCCGTTTGGACCAATAATTCCAATTTTATCACCACTTTGAAAAGTTCGGGAAAAATTATTTATTACTGTCAAACCATCAAAAGATTTACTAACATTTGTAAGCTTTAATATCTTTTTTCCCAGTCTACGACTCTGTACCCCGAGGTCCAGTGTTTTTTCTTCAGAACCGGGTTTTATCTTCATGATTTCATCAATACGTTTCTTTCTGGCTTTCTGCTTTGTCGAACGCGCTTTCGGTCCTTTTTTCAGCCACTCCAGCTC
Organism: bacterium; assembly: GCA_024225875.1. Lineage (GTDB taxonomy): Bacteria > Margulisbacteria > Marinamargulisbacteria > JAAEMD01 > JAAEMD01 > JAAEMD01. The sequence continues at coordinate 4,465 of JAAEMD010000484.1, read as the reverse complement.
GACCCTTAGTATAGATTTAATTCTTTGATCTTCTTTTTGTTTAGTTGCACTGCGAAGAGATTTTTGTTCCAGAAAGCACTGATAATTTCCCCTGTATGTGAATAGAGACTGCTGATCTATCTCCATAATAGCTGTACAGATTTTATCCAGAAAATATCTATCGTGAGTGACCATCAGTACTGTGGTATTAATCCGTTTAAGCATATTTTCAAGCCATTCTATGGTCTTGATATCAAGATGATTTGTAGGTTCATCGAGAATGAGCAGATCCATATCTTCTATGAAAATCTGGGCCAGAGATACTTTTTTCACCATACCACCGGACAGGGTTTTCATCTTCTGGCTTAAATGGTTGATATTAAGTTCTGATAATATGGACCTTACTCTCTGCTCATAGTCCCAGGCATGAATAAGATCCATTTTGACCATTAATTCCGCCAGTTTTTTTTCGATATTGTAAGAGCGGTTATTTTCAATCTGGTCCAGGCAACTTTCATAATCCCTTATTATTTCAGCTATTTCTGTCTTAGTATTGAACAGATGGTCAAGTATTGTATCGTTAGTGCTGAAATCCGGACTTTGCTTCAGGTAAGATATTTTTAAGTTCGGCTTTACGGCAATTGCCGGATCAGGGTTTGTCATAAGACTGGCAATTTTTGACAGTAGAGTAGTTTTTCCACAGCCATTAACTCCAGTTAAGGCGATTTTGCTGCCAGGTTCGATTTCAAAACTGATATTATTAAAAAGAGGCTTCACACCTTGTGAGAAACTAAAGTTTTTAACAGATATTAGACTCATCCCTCATAATGATAACATAAAATATTAATTAATATCCTGCATTAATAAGCTCAGACAAGTTTTGACCTGTTTTTCATAAATAACGTAAATATACCTGTTTTCTGTCAATTTTATACTGGGAATTTTGAAAATAAACTGCTATTTTAGAACTACTTGTTATATAATTATTAATTAGAGGTGATTAATATGGATGCAATAAATTTTTCCGGATACAATAATTTATTACCCAGTAATAATATGTTCAGCCAGGAAAACAGTGCTGATACAGGACTTAATTTCAACTCTATTCTGGAACAGGCAATATCAGGAAATAATAATATGTTTAATGGGAATTTAAACCAGATAAATAACCCCTATTATCAGCAGGCTCCGGCTGGCTATGACACAACAGCAAAAAAACTAGAACTGCTCAAGCCGATTTTACAAAATTATGATCTTAATAATATAACAGCTGAAGAAGAGGCTGAGTTGATGGCGCAGTTAAAAAAAGCAGGTGTAACTCCGACAGAGGATTTGAACCGGACAATTGAGTCGCCAGACATGATAAACCATTTACTGCAAAAGCCTGTTAGTGAAATGAGTAGAGAAGAGCAGGGCCAGTTACTATCTATTGTGCAACAACAGTTAATGAATAAAGTAAATAGTTATTACAGACCAGTCATCCCTTCTAATCCGTTTGGTAATATGCCTCAGATGGGACCTGTGTCTAACATCAGCCCCGGTGGTACACCTGATAACATGCTCGATGGTCAGGGAAGCCTTTTTTCCTCGTTAAATATGTTTTGAGACCTTTTTTGTTTAACTGATACCAGGAAACAATGATTATTGATTAAAAATTAAAGATTATAGATCTGGGGAACTCTGTTTCTATGCTCGTTTACGCTGATTTTCTGATAATATTTTTTTTCGAAGACGTATGGATTCAGGTGTAATTTCCACAAGCTCGGTATTATCTATATAAGAAATGTATTGTTCCAGACTTAGTTTCAGGTGGGGCGTTAAAACAACTGATTCGTCCGAACCGGAAGCTCTCATATTAGTTAACTTTTTACCTTTTGCCGGATTTACAATTAAATCGTCATCTTTTGCATGCTGTCCAATTATCTGGCCTTCATAAACTTTTTCACCAGGGCCTAAAAACAGAACGCCCCTGTTTTGCAGGTTAAAAAGTGCATAAGCAACTGTTTCGCAGGTATCTTTTACTACCATAACACCATTTTTTCTTGTTCTAATTTCTCCAGAATACTGAGCATACTGGCTAAAAACATAGTTCATAACGCCCATCCCTTTTGTTGCCATAAGAAATTCCGATTGATAGCCAAGTAATCCCCGGGTAGGTATTTTATATATTAATCTTGCCATACCGGATTTTTGCTGCATATCGAGTATCTGACCTTTTCTACTGCCCAGCTGTTCGATGACTTTACCCATCATTTCCTCATCAACATCTATGGTTAGTTCTTCATAGGGCTCAGTTGTTTTACCATTCTCTTTTTTTAGAATAACTGACGGTCGTGAAACCTGAAACTCATACCCTTCTCTACGCATTCGTTCAATCAGAATAGATAAATGAAGTTCTCCTCTACCTGATACTTTATAACCGAGCTCTTCTCCAAGGTTTTCTATATGCAGAGCGACATCAGATAAAGCTGCCCTTTTCAAGCGGTCATAGAGATGACGTGAAGTTACAAACTCACCTTCCTGACCGGCAAAAGGAGAGTCGTTAGGCAGGAATGTCATAGATATTGTAGGCGGGTCAACTTTGAGAGGTGGCAGTACAAGAGGGTTAACCGGATCTGTTATTGTGTCTCCTACACATATATCCGGTATTCCTGCTACAGATATAATATTTCCGACGCCTGCTTTAGTGACTTCCTCCTGCTGATTGCTTTTAAACTGATATAGTTTTGTTATACGTGATTTTTTGGAAATTACTGTTCCTGAGGCAATAGCCACTTCCTGGTTCAGCTGGATTGAACCTGATGTTATTTTCCCAATAGCTAACCTGCCAAGAAATGAAGAGTAGCTGATTGTTGCAACCTGAAGCTGTAAAGGACTGCTTTCACTGCCGGCTGGTGGAGGCATACGAGATATTATTTGTTCAAAGAGTGGAGACATATTACCCTGCCTGGAATTTTCATCAAGGTTAGCATAACCTTCTTTAGCAGATGCATAAACTATGGAGAAGTCCAGGATTTCGTCAGGAGCATTAAGCTTCACAAGAAGATCAAAAACCTGGTCGACTACCCATGATGGCCTGGCTGCCGGTTTATCTATTTTGTTAACAACTACAATAACAGGTAAATTATGCTCAACTGCTTTTTTTAAGACAAAATAAGATTGTGGCATCGGTCCTTCGGCAGCATCTACCAGGAATAATGCCCCATCTGCCATGTTTAATACTCGCTCCACTTCACCACCAAAATCAGCATGACCTGGTGTATCAATAATATTTATACGGTAATCCTTGTATAAGCAGGCTCCGGTTTTGGACTGGATTGTAATGCCCCGTTCACGCTCCAGGTCTATAGAGTCCATTAGACGCTCTTTAACAACCTGGTTGTCACGAAAAAGACCGCTTTGCCTGAACAGCTGGTCTACCAGTGTGGTTTTTCCATGATCTACATGCGCTATTATTGCAATATTTCTAAGGTTTTGTTTAATCATAATTAATTACCGAAAATAAATAAAATAAATTGCAGAGAAACTTAAATAAGTGTTGAAATATGAATAATAAAATCCAGTATAAAATTAAAAATATCAGCTTTCTTTAAGTAAGTTAACATATTTTTATACAAATATACAGATTTCAACCGATCGATATGAAAAATTACAGAAATAAAAAAGTAATAAAAGACAAAAAATATTAATTTGCCAGCGAACCTTGCAGATCCGGGTAACCGTGGTTACAGTTTAGATATTATTTTGAACAGAAATCTGTATATAACTGGTTTCTATGTCTTTATTATTCAGCCTTTCTGTTGCAAGGAAGGCATGTGTATTAAATTTAAGGTTATGATAAACCGGGATATTAAAATCAATAATGATTTTATGCTGACTGTTTCGTTTTAAAGAGTTAATTGTAAACCGGTACCCGGGTTTTATTGTACAAAAATCGAAAAAATTGAATGCTCCTGCTATCTGCAGGGCGTTTATATGTTCTTGCGGGCTGGTAATATACTTATGCTGGCAGGTAAGTTCCAGGCCTTTTAGTTTTAGAAAGTTTTGACTGGACCAGTATACTGCATAATGCTGTCGAAAGGCTTCAAATGATGAATAATAAAAGTTTGATGCATTGATACTTAAAATATTTTGATTAAAAATTTTTGTTAAGTAACTTAATCCGTAATAACTGGTATTAAACACTTGAGCAGTCTCACCTCTTTGCAGAACAAACAACTCTTTCCCCATATAAAGATCTATTCTTTTATCTTCTATTTTTTTTGTTAATGAAAATGTACTGGTAACATCCGATGTCTTACCAGTCAAATTATTTTTAGCCCCAGACAGGTTGCCATAACTGTGCATTTGTGAAACAAGCGATACCCTGAAAAGGTCAGGTATGTTGTATTTTGCTCCTGCAACTATTACTTTATGGTCAATATAATAATCGGTTACTGATTTATCAAGATCATATATGGACTCTATCCCTGTTTGATATCCAGCA
>JAAEMD010000483.1 GCA_024225875.1 bacterium | reverse complement strand
TCCTTTGTTAAAAAAACAGTTAATCACCTTTGCACTTAGTTTATACTTTTTAAGATTACTATCTTACTAGAATATATCACAAAAAATTAAGCTCCCTAAAATTCCAGATATGATAAACTAGGTGCAAATATCAACTATGAATAAATTTTTAGTTTATGATAGTCGCATTTTGAATATTATATAGCAGATTTGGCTTTTTTGAGGTATTGGTACGATATCACAAGTTTTGATATCATTAAAACTTTCTGTCCGAATGGCTTTAAATTAATTTTACGATCTTTATTTTAAGGATTATCTTAAGCAGCGTTACACTATGCTTAATCCCCCTTACCAAAAAATGATCCCATCTGATAATTTCAACTAGTACCATTGGTTATATAGAATTTTTCACACGTTAGTCCATTTTATAGCTATTCTACATAAAATCGATTGTATATCAAATTATTGTATTAACTATGCTTTTAAGAGCTAATACAGTAATATTATCAATTGTTATCCCCTTAGATTTGTTTACAATTTGCTCTATATTTAACTTTAAAAAAATTTGGTACGACTATTGCTTTGCTTTGTCTCTGATACTTTTTTTATCACCACAGAACGCTTAATTGCAATTGTTTATCACTAAATACTTTTATAATTATAGGAGATAAATTTATGGAAAATGGGCAAATGGATTATTTGAAAAAATCAATAATAACGGCGAAGTTTGTTTTGATCCTGTTTGTTTATTTTATCTTTTTGGGAATTGCAAATGCTGGAGAATGGGAGCAAATTGAACAAAAACTAACTGCTAGTGATGGGGCAGCATGGGATCTTTTTGCCTGGTCGGTCTCAATATCAGGTGATAAAGCTATTGTCGGGGCTCATATGGATGATAATCCTACAAATTCAGGGTCTGCTTATATCTATGAAAAAATTAATGGGACATGGGTAGAAACTAAACTGATTGCTAATGATGGGGCAGCAGGTAATGTTTTTGGCTACTCGGTCTCAATATCAGATAATAAAGCTATTGTCGGGGCTCATTACGAAAATGACAATGGTACAAATTCAGGAGCGGCTTATATCTATGAAAAAATTAATGGGGCATGGGTAGAAACTAAACTGGCTGCTAATGATGGGGCAGCAGGTGATCATTTTGGCTACTCTGTCTCAATATCAGGTGATAAAGCTATTGTCGGGGCTTATAAAGATTATAATGACAATAAAACATTTTCAGGATCAGCTTATATCTATGAAAAAATTGATGGAACATGGGTAGAAACTAAACTGGTTGCTAATGATGGGGCAGCATATGACTATTTTGGCCACTCGGTCTCAATATCAGATGATAAAGCTATTGTTGGGGCTTTTGGAAAGGATGACAATGGTACAGATTCAGGCGCGGCTTATATCTATGAAAAAATTAATGGGACATGGGTAGCAACTAAATTGATTGCTAACGATGGGGCAGCATGGGATCTTTTTGCCTGGTCGGTCTCAATATCAGGTGATAAAGCTATTGTCGGGGCTTATATGGATGATGATCCTACAAATTCAGGGTCAGCTTATATCTACGAAAAAATTAATGGGACATGGGTAGAAACTAAATTGATTGCTAATGATGGGGTAGCAGGTCATATTTTCGGCTACTCGGTCTCAATATCAGGTGATAAAGCTATTGTCGGGACTCGTTATGATAATGATAATGGTACACATTCAGGAGCGGCTTATATCTATGAAAAAATTAATGGGACATGGGTAGAAATTAAACTGATTGCTAATGATGGGGCAGCATACGATTATCTTGGCTACTCGGTCTCAATATCAAATGATCAAGCTATTGTCGGGGCTTTTGGAAAGGATGACAGTGGTACAGATTCAGGGGCGGCTTATATCTTTTCCTCAGAAATAGGAATAACAACACCATAAGTATCCGCTGAAGGTAGCCATACAGTAGGCTTAAAATCTGGCGGCACTGTTGGCTATAATCCTCATGGACAATTAAACGTGGGTGGTTGGAATTTAAAAAATTAAGCCTAAGGAATGAGGATAAAATAACTTCCACAATTAAGGCCAAAAGTTTCATAGGATTTCTGAAATGCTTAGTTAACATGCATTTCTCATTTTTTGTAAAAAATATGCTTATTTTATTGGAAGGGGTTTAAAACATCAACATTTCTTAACTTCTAAGCAATATCAATTGAGCTTTTTTGAAAGCTCTATGAAACTTTTTATACTTTTTAATATTACTATCTACTAGAAGATATCACAAGAAAATAAGTTCCTCAAAATTACAGATATGATAAACATATATCTGCTCTTTTACTTTTTTTGTAAAGGCTCAATTGTTTTCTTAGCGCTTGGTGTAGGGGTTTTTTGCCCATGACCGCCCGTTTGCAATCTGACATGATGAGTTGGGATGATGTGATGGATTACGATTTTAGCCTCTTCTACAATGATTCTATCAAGAACTAGTTGTATTATTTTTTGTTTGACTTCGAAAGGCAATTCTTTTTTTAAAGAACCTCGTATTCCTTGACAAAAATCTTCTACACCTTGGATTAATCGAAGCCCTTTCTCCCTATCTAACCGTGTCTTATTCAGCTCTTCTATTCTCTTTTTTAATATAAAATTATTCTCCTCCATAATGTTTCGTCTATTTTTTAAATCTTTAAGAGATATGGCTCCGTCCTGATAAGCATCAATCAATCGTTGTATTTTTCGATCACTAGATTCAAGCTGTTTTATAATTCTTTGCTTCTCCTGCTCCTCAGTTACCTCTATAGCCGGATCGCCTTTCATTTTCAAATACTGACGTTTCAATACCTCTGGATCTGATAGAAGCTCAGAAATATATTGCCATACTTCTTGTTCTATTCTTTTCCCTGTAAGACTTCTTCCATTACATTTATAACCCTCGTATTTTGAATGTTTGCTTGAGCAGAGATACCTTGATCTATTATTGCTCCATGACCCTATCATTCTCCGATCACACTCCCCACAAATTAATAGGCTTTTTAAAAGGTAGTTATGCTTCTTATTATTTCTGGATGATCTTACTTTGTTTTTAATTAGTTGTTCCTGAGCAAGGTTCCATGTTTCCTCATCGATTATCAAAGGCACTTTTACCGGAATCCATTCCTCCTTTGGCCTAAAACTCCTACTCCTTAAGTTACCTGGATGTATATCTTTTAAACTACTTTTCAACCTAGGTCGCCTTACATCTGACTTCATTGTTTGATTATAATATGTCACCCCCTTATAAACTGTATTTTTAAGAATATCTTTTACTGTGCTTTGTCTCCATAGACCAACTTTTTTCTTTGTAGGTATATTCAGTTTGTTTAAACGTCTGCAAATTGCATATGTACTCATTTGTTCTTCAATTAACCAACTGTAAATCTGCCTAACTGTTTCAGCCTCAAGTTCATCAACAATTAATTTTCGGCTTTTAGCAATATACTTATATCCGTAAGGAGGATTACTCCAACTCATTCTACCTTCTTTTGCAGCGAATATTCTGCCCCTCCTTGTTCGCTCAATTATTAATGCTCTTTCATACTCTGAAAATACACCTTGCATCTGAAGAAGCATTTGTTCTGAAGGGGTATCACCAAAAGCATGATTGAGAAATTCAATATTACAACCATTGCGTTGAAGTTCTTCTACAATAAGGAATTGATAAGCATATTGTCTCGCAATACGATCCGGAGAATGAATTAAAACAGCATCAAATAAGCCTTCGAATGCTAAATCTCTTAGTTTTTCAAGTCCTGGTCTATCAAGATGTGCCCCAGTATAACCATCATCAATAAAGATAAAATCATCGTGAATTTTATATTTACGCTGTTTTGCTTCATGTTTTAAAGATTCTAACTGGCTTTTGACTGTTTCTTCTTTTTCTTGTTTATCTGTGGAAACTCTGGCGTAGATTGCAACGATGTTTGGCTCTTTACTGACTTTTTCGTAATTGCTTGTATTTTTGTTTTGTTCTTTTCCCATTGGCCATCCTTTAGCAATTTTATTGCCTGGAATATTCTTAATTCTGCATCTCTGCATGGAACCCTCACACCAACAATCTCCTCTTTTTCATACTTGGAAGAACCCATTCAATTACCTCATCATTAAGTTATAATAGAGTAGGGATAGATCTTTGTTGTGTTTTATTGAGTTGAAACGAGCATTTACGATTTCTTATAGGGTCTATATTTTTTCTCTATTATAAAACAAAAATGTTGGTTTGTAAACGGGCGGTTATCCCCCCGAAAAGTGCAACAAGAGCTAATTGAGTTTCCGTTTAATAAAATTATCCATTGTTCCCCATGACACGTCTAAAATTTTGGCGATATTTGCTCTTGTGACACCCTTTTTCAAAAAACCTTTTATTACATCCTCTTTACCATCGAGTTTTGATTTGCCAAACCCCTTCGGTCGTCCCAGTTTTTTTCCTGAAGCCCTCGCTCTGGCTAAACCCATTTTTGTACGTTCCGAAATCAAATCACGTTCCAGTTCGGCCAGTAACGAAAAAATTGTCACCATAACTTTCGACGTCATATCTTTGTTGTTTTGAGAATTAATTTGAACACCCTGTTTTACTGCGATAAACTCGATCTTTCGGTCGGTTAGTGTTTTAATTAATTGTATCACCTCTCCAGTACTCCGTCCCAAACGGGAAAGTTCAGAAACTAACAACCGGTCATTTGATTTTAAATTACTGACGAGTTCATCGATTCGTCGATCTTTCGCGGAGCGCCGGCTGGACATTTCTACTTCCAACCATTTATCAATCTTAATTCCTGATTTATCGCAATAATTGAGTAGTTCAAATTTTTGATTTCGATAATCTTGTTCATCTGTGGAAACCCGAACATAAGCTATGGTTTTTGGCATGTTTAGTATCTTCTCATCGAAAAGGTTTATTTAAATATTTAATCCATATTATTTGCTTAAAAAACTATAGGTTTATGTTGTGAATATTTCACAATATAAACGTTCGTTTTTACTATGATTTTAAATCCCCAAAAATCTGGGTCTAACTTTAAAGTAAAAGGCTAAAATGTCCTTGTTGCACTTTTCGGGGGGTTGGGCAAAAACCCCCGTGTAAAAACTATTCTGATTAAGATCGTTACGGTGTAACTACTGAATAGTTACATTGAAACTATTTAGTGGGTAAAGAATCTACTGGTTTCTTACCCCACTGTTAACGAAAGAGTCAATCCAGAATCAATGAGGATTTTGAAGGCTGAAAAATCGATGTAGTTTTGTGACCCACTCCTTAGATTAGGCTGCGGCTTCAGCCTTAGCCTTGTTTTGTATATGTTTAACAAGCTAAGTTTTAGGCAGGAATAAGCAATAGAAAAGAAAATAGAAAAAGTGAAGCTCTGCTATAGGTCTTGTGAAAACACAGCACGGTTGCATCAAGTATTTTTTATATCTTGATGCAACTTGAACGATGTTAAATACTTAAAATGGAAATATTTACTCTTTAAAAAGCTTTTTAAGATGAAAGATAGTTTTTTCTTCTACTTCTTTCTCATATTGTTTTATTAACTTAAGCTTACTCTCTTTCTCAAATTGTTCTTTAAACTCTTCCCTAACTATCATAATTATTAAGTTATTAGCTCTTTGTTTTACTGCTCTGTGATCATCATCTAAATTAAATCCTGCCTTTTTAAGCTCAATAATAGCGGTTTTTAGAGCTTTTTCATTTATTTTTGTTCTTTCCTTTTCAGAAAGGTTATTTAGTTTATTCTTAGCAAGTTCTTCTTTTTCGTTTTCAATATTGGGCTTTATAACAGTATTTTCTGCCATTTTCCTTGCTTTTTCATTGAGTTCTTGTAGTTTATTTATTGGTAGTTTTGCTATTTTTTCAAAAATTTTATCCTCTTCCTCCTGGGTTTTTTGAATATTATGAACTTCTTTGTTTTCTACTTTAAATCCTTTTTGTTGTGTTTTTGATTGAGGTAAGGATGATGTTTTTCTAGCAAAAGAAATTAAAATATATTTTCCACTCGAATCCTTTTTTTCTTCATACGATACACGGTACTCTTGTCTTTTTTCGTACTTATTGATTTGCACAATTGCAGTATCAATTTTTTTTAACTTTCGTTTAATGTGGCTTATGTACTTGGGACATGTAATTCTCATTTTTTCAAAAAAGATTTCATGTCTAATTTGAAATATTTTTCTGCTTTCTTTTATAAATTGTTTTGGCAACCACTCATATAATCGTCTAGTAATTGGCTTTTTTAATTTTATAAAAGTTTGTAAGTCTATATATCGAATTAAACCAGCGTCATTAATTGCTTCAATAAATTTTTTATTAAGCTGTACATTGAACTCATGAGTTTTGTACTTTCTCTTTCCTTTTGTCTTCTGATCTTCAACTTCTTCACTTTTTTTGGTGTGCTCATATTCTAAAATATGAAATCCTTTGGTAACATGCCTTTTTACAGTAACCTCTTGGCCTTTTGCGTTTTTCTTTTTTTCTTTAATATAGAACGTTCCTTCAAACTTAACTGATACATCTTTCCATCTATCTAACGAAGTTGCAAAGCGATTATAAGACTGTGAACCATATTGTAAATCAAGTTCTTTTAGAACTTGGCTCGTTTTTATATCTAAGTTTGTTTTATGTGTATCTTGAGAAACAAATAGCATGTAATAAAGAAAAAGGGCGTCAATATCATCTGGGACATTGTCAGGCATTGCTTTATAAGTATATTTGCCTTGCTTCGTTTGAATTTCATAAATAGCTGTTACCGATTGCCGATCTACATTCCATAATGGGTATTCAATAAAACTAGAATTTTGCTTTACAATTTTCTTTTTTTCCACTTTCCCTCCAATTTTTGATCAAGTTTAATTAACTTCAGCTCAATTTCATCACCATTAATAAATGTTTTACATCAAATGAAAATCTTTATGTTTATTAGTATATTTAAATTTGTCAAAAAACAATATTAAAAAATAATAAT
>JAAEMD010000482.1 GCA_024225875.1 bacterium | reverse complement strand
TAATCTATTATTAAAACTAATTTTTTTAAGGAGTAATAAAAATGTCAAAAAAAAATAAATTTATAACTTGTGATGGAAATCATGCTGCAGCACATGTAGCTTATATGTTTAGTGAAGTTGCTGCTATATACCCTATAACACCTTCGTCAAATATGGCTGAAAATATAGATCAGTGGTCTGCTACAGGGAGAAAAAATATATTTGGAGAAACTGTCCTGGTATCGGAAATGCAGTCTGAAGCCGGAGCAGCAGGTGCTGTACATGGCTCACTTCAGGCAGGTGCTTTAACATCGACATTTACGGCTTCTCAGGGTTTGTTACTTATGATCCCTAACATGTATAAAATATCCGGAGAGCTGTTACCTGGTGTTTTCCATGTATCGGCAAGAAGCCTTGCTGCACAGGCACTTTCAATATTCGGTGACCACAGTGATGTTATGAGTTCCAGGCAGACAGGTTTTGCAATGCTGGCTACCAGTAGTGTTCAGGAGATTATGGATATAGCTGGTATTGCTCATCTGGCAGCAATTAAATCAAGAATACCATTTCTGCATTTCTTTGATGGATTCAGAACATCACATGAAATTCAAAAAGTAGAATACTTTGAAAATGAGGATCTGGAGCCTTTATTAGATAAAAAAGCGTTACAGGAATACAGGGATAATTCACTTAACCCGGAAAATCCTGTAACAAGAGGCACTGCCCAGAACCCGGATATTTATTTTCAGGCAAGAGAAGCTTCAAATAAATTTTATGATGCAGTTCCTGATATTGTTGAAAACTATATGCAGGAAATTACAAAAATGACTGGAAGAGAATACCATCCATTCACTTACTATGGTGATAAAGATGCAGAAGATATTATTATTGCAATGGGTTCAATAACAGAAACCATAAAAGAAGTTATAGACTATAAATCTGCAAAAGGCGAAAAGGCAGGACTTATTACTGTCCACCTGTACAGACCTTTTTCAGCTAAGTACTTCTTCAATGTTATGCCTGCTTCTGTAAAAAGAATAGCTGTACTTGATAGAACTAAAGAGCCTGGTGCAAATGGGGAGCCTCTTTATCTTGATGTCAAAGATCTTTTCTATGGAAAAGAAAATGAACCGTTAATTATTGGCGGCAGATATGGATTAAGCTCAAAAGATACAACCCCGGTTCACATTATTTCAGTTTATAATAATCTTAGTATGAATGAACCGAAAAATGGATTTACTATTGGTATTGTTGATGACGTTACATTTACATCGCTCCCGATTTTACCGGCAGTAAATATTGCTCCTGAAGGGAATTTCGCTGCGAAATTCTATGGTTTAGGATCAGATGGTACAGTAAGTGCAAATAAAAACTCTATTAAGATAATAGGGGACACAACGGATAAGTACTGCCAGGCATATTTTGCATACGATTCTAAAAAATCCGGTGGCTTTACAGCTTCTCATCTGCGTTTTGGAGATCTTCCCATCAGGTCTCCATATTTAGTTAATTCTCCTGATTTTGTGGCCTGTCATGTTCCTGCTTACATAAATCAGTATGATGTTCTTAATGGTCTTAAAAAAGGAGGGGCATTCCTTTTAAACAGTATCTGGGATGAAGAAGAGACAAAAAAAAGACTGCCGGATAATATGAAGTACTATCTTGCAGAGAATGATATTAATTTCTATATAATAAATGCTACAACAATTGCTGAAGAAATTGGTCTTGGTAACAGAACTAATACTATTATGCAGTCTGCTTTCTTTAAAATAAGTGAGGTTATTTCTTATGACACAGCTGTAGACGAGATGAAAAAAGCCATAGTTAAATCTTACGGGAATAAAGGTGAAAAAGTAGTTGATATGAACTATTCAGCAGTAGATGCAGGTGGACATAATATTTTAAAAGTAACTGTTCCGCAGGAGTGGAAAAATCTTAACTCTGAATTTAAACCAAAAGTTGATGAAAAAGCACCGGATTTTATCAAAAATGTTGTTGTGCCTATGAATGCTCAAATTGGAGATAATCTGCCAGTAAGTACTTTTACCGGCAGGGAAGACGGAACTTTTCCTGCTGGAACAACAGCGTATGAAAAGCGTGGTATTGCAGTTAATGTTCCTTCCTGGATACCTGAAAACTGTATTCAGTGTAATCAATGTGCTTATGTTTGCCCTCACGCAGCAATCAGGCCTTTTCTGTTAACTGATGCAGAGGCAGCGGCTGCTCCTGAATGTACTAAAATCTGTGAAGGTAAAGCTAATTTAAAAGAATATAAATTCTGTATACAGGTCACACCTCTTGACTGTACTGGTTGTGGAAATTGTGCTGATATTTGTCCTTCAAAAGAAAAGTCATTAGTTATGAAACTGCTTGAAACTCAAGTGAAGCAGGCAGAGTCCTGGTCATATATGCATAATAAAGTTGGTTATAAAGAAAATGTACTGCCAAAGGAAAAATCTGTTAAAAACAGTCAGTTTGCACAACCTCTATTTGAATTTTCCGGTGCTTGTGCTGGTTGTGGTGAAACGCCGTATATAAAAGCTGTTACTCAGCTTTTCGGTGATAGAATGATGATTGCAAATGCTACCGGCTGTTCTTCAATATATGGTGGGTCAGCGCCAGCTACTCCGTATTGTATAAATGAGTATGGTCATGGACCTGCCTGGGCCAATTCACTTTTTGAAGATAACGCAGAGTATGGTTATGGTATGGCTATAGGGGTTGATCAGCTTAGAAAGCGTATTGCACGTATAATGGAAGAATCTCTGGACAGTGTATCTTCCGAAACCAAAGCAGCTTTTACAGACTGGATTGCAAATAAAGATAATGCAGAAGGGTCTAAGGCAGCTTCAAAAAAAGTGATTGATGCACTTAAAAATGAAAATCACTCAGTTGTAGATGAAATTCTTAAACTGGAACATTTTCTTATTAAGAAATCAGTCTGGATAATTGGTGGAGACGGATGGGCCTATGATATAGGGTACGGTGGCCTTGATCATGTTATTGCTTCCGGGGAAGATGTTAACCTGCTTGTTATGGATACTGAGATCTACTCCAATACTGGTGGACAGGCATCTAAAGCTACTCCTGTAGGTGCTGTTGCCAAATTTGCTGCTTCAGGAATGAAGATAAGAAAAAAAGATCTTGGGATGATGGCAATTTCTTATGGCTACGTTTATGTCGCACAGGTTGCAATGGGTGCAAATCAAGCTCAGTACTTTAAAGCAATAAAAGAAGCAGAAGCTTACCCTGGTCCTTCGCTGATAATAGCCTACTCTCCCTGTATAAGCCATGGTATTAAAGGTGGAATGGGTAAGGCTCAAGCTCAAATGAAAGATGCTGTTGAAGCAGGATACTGGCATCTGTATAGATATAACCCTCAACTGGAAAAAGAAGGTAAAAACCCTTTTATTATTGACTCCAGAGAACCAGCCTGGGAAAATTTTCAGAACTTTCTCAAAAAGGAAGTAAGGTACACTTCTTTACAGAAAACCTTTCCAAAAGAAGCAGAAGTGCTATTCCAGAAGGCAGAAGAAGATGCTAAGTGGAGATATGCTTCTTATAAAAGAATGGCAGATATTGATTTTTCCAGCAGCGAAGTAAAAGAAAAAATAAAGGTCAGCTAGTTTTAAATCAGTTACTAAGAACCACCTCTCATCACGGTGGTTCTTAGTGACATACTGTTTTTTACAATTTAACACATCATTAGCTTTTGACATGTTTTTACAGAAACAACCTCTTTAGCAACATCTCCTTAAAGCTGATTTGCTATAAATTCTCTTTGGAACATAAGGCTTTTTTTTAAAAACACTGGTACCAGTCGTCATTTGCTAAGATCTGCGATTTGCTGAATTGTTTTCAGGACAGTTCAATTTGTACCAGCTATACATAAATCGTGTCAGCTGAAAAAATGGTATGCATAATAAATTAATTGATATAAATGATAAATAGAAAGGCTGTTTAATGGTGATATTATGTATAAAATAATTTCTTTGAATAAAAATTTACAAAAAAAAACTGAAATAACTTCCACCCATGATTTTACTCCTCAAATCGATAGATTCAACCAGAGCCGTTATCAACAAAGGGATACTTTAATACAGGGTTTGATACGCAAGCTGGATATTACTTTAGTTCCTGTAGATATAATTAAACAGATAAAAAAATACATGGATATTGTGATCATCATAAATGAAGACTTGTTAGCATGGAGTAAAGCAATTCAGAAATTGGAACAATCAACTCATCAAACTAATCCAATAGTAACCCTGGATATCGCCTTTAAGATGCCGGGTCAAGAACTGCTGCTTGATTTTAAATTCAAGGCTGAAGACTTAGGTTACAGCACTGATTTATCTAAAGCATTATTCAGTATATGCAGTTACTACAATAAAGAAGAACTATCTACAATAATCAAGAAATCAAGGATGTTACAAGGATTATCAAACAATAATAAAAAAGCAGACAAATATTATGATAATAACAGGGGATTAACTATTAATAAATGTTTAAACAAACAGAGTACAGATATTAATATGAATACTGATAAAACTGAAATTAGCATAGTAATGTGTATTAATCTTATAAATACACTAACTTTATCAGCCCTGAAAAGGGGTGCTGATTCAAAAAAACATGCTTCACTCAAAGGACATGTATTAAATATATTTCAATTTTTTAATGTCCCTAAATTTTTATTTAAATGTATATTTGGTTCAGAGGCAACAAGAAATAATAATAATAATATTGTTGACAGAATTAATCTAAACCTTGAACAAAAATATAATAATCTTGTTTTTTCTTCAACGTCAATGTCTCTCTTTGGAAAAAATATGTCCACAAAAACTAAAGGTAGTCTGGGTTGTCTTAATTTAAGGACTGCAGATGACGGTAGTTATCTACTTTATTTATACAGAATAAATAACTCTAAAGTGTTCCAGATAAAAGAAAAAGAAAAGGAATATTTATTTAATGATACAATTTTAGGTTTAGCCAATATGACGAATTTCCTAAAAGTTACATACAGTATATTTGAGATCGACTTTGTTGATTTAGCTTGCATAATCCGTAACATCAAAAACAGGAGGCGAGCTTTTGAACTATAAAATATAAACTGGCCCACAATAGTGTTGATAAATTAGTTCTAAGTTCTAAGTTATTAATTTATTTTAGAGCTTATCTATCCTAAGCAGCCAGAAGAGC